>JASHTZ010000629.1 GCA_030040295.1 Terriglobia bacterium
ATGGAGGAATTTTTCGGCGTCGTCCCCTGCACGCTGATGAGCATGATGTCCAACAACCTGATGCCCAGCGCCTGCGAAACGGACATGATCGGCATGATCGGCATGTACGTGCTGCAACTCGCCGCCGGCGAGCCCAGCGCCATCGTGGATTGGAACAACAATTACGGCGAAGATCCGGACAAGGCGGTGATCTTCCACTGCTCGAACCTGCCCAAGCACTTTTTTGAAGACTTCAAAATGGATTTTCAGGAAATCATCGCGGGCTCGGTGGGCAAGGCCAATACTTTTGGAACCGTGGTGGGCACGCTGAAGGCCGGCCCGCTGACGTATTGCCGCGTTTCGACGGACGACCTGCACGGCAAGCTGCGCGCCTATTGCGGCGAGGGCGAAATCACCTCCGACAAACTGCAAAGCTTCGGCGGCTACGGTGTGGTGAAAATCCCCGGCCTCCAGGCGCTCCTTCAATACGTCTGCAAGCACGGATACGAACATCACGTGGCGGTAAATCGCAGCCATTATGGCCGCGCCGTTGCTGATGCTTTGGGAAATTACAAGGGCTGGGAAATCCACCATCACGGAGCATAACCGGGTCGATTTGCTTTTTGGTTTTTCCGGTGATAAGCTTATTTTCTGCCTAATTCGTCTTGGAGATCGTTCTTATGCAAAGTTGTTATCCGCTTACCCGTTGTCCTTCCTGCAAAAAGGCTTTCCGAATGGAAATCTCGCGATTAGCCAGCCTGCCGCCGAATTTGGGGCAGGCAGTGTGTCCGCACTGCGGAGGGAAGTTCCAGCGTTTTGACCCCCAGTATTTAAAGGGGGCGGCCGCGCGAATCCATGACCCTCGCGCCACTGCTCAATAAGGCTGAGAGATTTCCGATAGGCCCTTGCACCCTTTTTGCCTTCCACTGAATCACTGGAGGGGAAGTTTGTGGTTCGGGCCAACGGGGATGCAAAAAGATTTCGCAAATCCTGTGAAATATTGTTGCGGTCGGGAGAAGCGCCGAAGCGCGGCCACTCCGCTTGAGGGATTCCCTGCTCGAATGGGAAGAGGGTCCGAAAGATCGGCCCCGCCAAACTTTTCGAGCGGCGGCGGTGCTCCCTGGCGAGTCATCGGGGTTCAACTCGTCTTTATTGTTGGGCTTATCGTCTTCTTTACGCTTTATCTTCCCCATCGCGCGCGTGTACTGGCTCAACGTGCGGTTATCAACCGCGAGCAGAAGATCAACGATTTCTTTCACAAATCAGTGGTGGTCGACTCGACGCTCCAAATTTCCGTCCCCATAGACGGTGATGTTGTGACAAGGCACCCGCAAAAGCTAATCGGGTCCCTTTCGCCCCAGGGCGTCGAATCTCAACTTGGCGCGCCGACCATTTCCACCACGGACTTCCGTGGAGGCGAGCACTTGACGTGGATGGGAACTACCCACAAACTCGTCGCTTCCTTCACTAATGGCAGCCTCTATTGCCTTACACTTGAGGACCGCACGACCGGACACGGCGTGATGGTCTATCAGTCTCCCGATTCCTGGCACCCTTATTGAAACATGGCAGTTGGCGGCAGGCAGTTGGCAGTAAGCTGCTGGCAGTCACCAGCGCCCGCCGAATCTTGCCGCCAACAACGAATAACCCGCCACCGCCGCTAATCTTTAGCGGTGAGGAGGTAAATCTTCGCTTCAGTGAAGAGGTTGAACAACACCGGATCGAGAAGTTTGGATTTCACTTCATCGCCAATGATGGTGAGGGCGCGCTCCACGGGAACCGCGCGCTTATAGGGGCGGTCGCGCGCCGTGAGCGCGTCGTAGATGTCGGAAATAGTCATCATTTTTGACTGAAAGGGAATATCTTCCGACTTCATATGGTAGGGATATCCCGAGCCGTCGAGTTTTTCGTGATGCGCCCGCGCGATCTCGGGAATGCGCTTCAGTTCCTTGGTCCAGGGAATCTGGCTCAGGAACCGGAAGCTGTGAATGACGTGCGATTCGATTTGCAGCCGCTCATCAGGATTCAGGCTGCCTTTGGTGATGGAGAGGAGCTGCAACTCCTCCTGAGTGAGCAGCAGCTCCGACGGACCCGAGGGGTCCTGGAAACTCCAGCCTGCAATCGCATGAAGGTTTTGCGAGGTTTTTTCCGGAAGTACCGTCGGCTCATTGGCTTGAAGGATGTCCTGAAGGAATTCATCCAGGTGGGCCAACTCGCGATTCATTCCCCCTTCGATGAGAGAGAAGCATTGTTCGTAACCCTGATTACCGTTGCGCAGCACGTGGTCAAGCTTTTTTCGGAGCGACTCCAGCTCCAGCGATTTTCGAATGTACTGAAAGCGTTTCTGGATGAGCTCGAGCTGCGGCGGATAGAGCTTCTTGGCCTTTACCAGCACTTCTTCGCGCACGCCGACCTTGCCGAAATCGTGCAGAATCGAGGCGTAACGAATCTCGCGGATGTCCTCGCGGGTGAAGTGAATGTCCTTGTAAGGGCCGGAATCGAGACGATCCACGGTCTCCGCCAGCGCCACGGTGAGCTTGGCGACGCGTTCCGAGTGTCCGAAGGTGGTGGGGTCTCGTGATTCAATGGCCGTCACCGAGGCGCGCACAAAGCCTTCAAACAGCTTCTCAATGTCGCCGTAGAGCAGGTTATTCTCAAGCGCCACTGCCGCCTGGCTGGCGAGCGAAGAGGCTAAGTCCTGGTTTTGCTGCGAAAACGGGCACACTTCTTCCCTCACCATTTTGGGCGAGGTCAACTTTACCGCGGGGTGCGTTTTGGAATTGATAAGTTGAAGCACTCCAATCACTTCGTCCTTCTGATTCTTCATGGGAAGGACCAGCATGGACTTGGTGCGATAGCCGAACTTGCGGTCGAAGTCCCGATTCAGCCGGAAAGGCAGGTTGCGGATGCGGTAAGCGTCCTTGATGTTCAGGATTTGCCCGGTGGCGGCAGCGTAGCCCGCGATGCTGTGCGTATCAATGGGCATGGTGAACTGGCGGAAGGGGACGGAATGGCTGTCATTCTGCGTGAGCTTGAAAACCAGATGCTTGCCTGCGCCCTCCTCCTCCACTAGATAAAGCGAACCTGCATCGGCGGAGGTGATTTCGCGGCTCTTGCTCAGGATCGATTCCAGCAAGGAATCGGTATTGCGCTCGGTGGAAAGCGCCACGCCGATTTTGTTGAGTGTTTCAAGGTCGGAGACAGCCCGTTTCAATTCGTTGCGGGTGCGGTGGTGCGCGTCCTGCGCGCGAAGGTTCTCAAATGCCTGCTCGACGGTCTTTTTCAGAACCAGACCCGGCACCTCGCAGGGAAGGACGGCAAAGACCTGCGCTTGCAGTTTGGAAGGGGGGCGCGCCTTTTCATCCAGCAGGTAGATGATTCGCCAGGCATCGGATTTCGGCGCCGCGGCGTGCAATCGATTCAGGTCGCCCTGGCTCGCGTCCGCCACCAGCACCGCGGGGAATTTCCATTCAGGCAGGGCATTGCCATTCCGCTGGATGGAAATCAGCCGGTACAGCTTGCTCAGGCGTCGCAGGCCAGCCTCAACCGTGCAAGGTTCGAAATAGTAAAGGTTTAAGGGCATTGACTTGCAGCATTCCACCGGCCGGAGCAACCTCTGTGTTGCTCCATCCGCTCAGGAGCCAGCCAGCCCCCCGGCCCGTGATTAAATGCGGAGGTCTTTCCCGACGCGCCCCCACATTTTAACACCTTAACACTATAGCTGCGAGTTTATCTCGGCCTAAGAGCTTGGAACTCAAGCGGCAATTCAGTGTGGACAATTTTCGCGGCACCTTCGTGACAGATTGTCCGTCCGATGTTCGCTCCCACCTGTGTTCAGTGGGTACTACGTACCTCAGTGCCAGAGCCAAGGCACCTCCGTGCCATAGCGAAGCACTCGCCGCGGCGGTTATGATGCCCGTGTTATTCAGCAGTAACCCTTACAGACATTTTTGAATCTAAGTAAGCGGGTGAAGGAAAGAAAAGAAGGAGATAGCAACCGTGTTAGGCGCAATTGTAGTGACCATCTTTACTGCTTTCTTGAAGTTAGCGTTGCTGGCCGGATCAGTTTTCTACGCGGCGCTGGTTTTGATGAGTTACCAAACCGAGGGCCTCAAGGCTCGTCCGCACGTCGATTGGAACGACCCGCCGCACGCCCTTGAGCGTTTGTCCGTTTGGGCCGGCGTTGAAACCTTGGCCTTCAGCTTGAAAGCGGGGAAGAAGATCTTCGCAATGTTGTCTGAAGCCTCGGCGGAAGTCGGCGAGTGGTTCCTCGACCACCGCCATCGTGAATCGCACTGAGCAGGATTGGTAAGAAGGATTCAGGCCCTGGGATTCAGGATTCAACAACCAAAGTATGCCTGCTCACCGCAAGGACTATAAGTTCCCGCACACGGTCTGACCTTAATCATCAATCCTAAGCCCTGATTCCTACGCCTTCGGATGCGTCTTGTCGTAAACTTCCATCAAATGCTTGATTGAGACCTGCGTGTATTTCTGCGTCGTGGCCAAGCTGCGGTGTCCGAGCATTTCCTGAATGGCTCGCAGGTCGGCGCCTTCGGTGAGCAGGTGGGAAGCGAAGGCGTGGCGCATGGAGTGCGGGCTCACTTTCACCTGCGGACCAAAAGCCTTCACGTATTTCTTCAGCAGGCGATCGACGGAGCGCGTAGTCAGACGCTCACCATGTGCGTTCAGAAAGAGCGCCGTTTCGCCGCGCCGCTTTGCCTCCATTAATATCCTCTCACGCACGGGCAGGTAGTCATTCAACGCTCCCGCGGCCTTTGAGCCGAACGGCACGATGCGCTCCTTGCGCCCCTTGCCGCGCACCAGCAGCATGCTGTCGCCAAAACTCACGCTGCGCAGGTCGAGTCCGGTCAGCTCGCTCACGCGCAACCCGGAGGCGTAGAGCAATTCCAGAATGGCGCGATCGCGGCGCATCATTGGCGCACCATCCGCTGTGGCTTTGGCCACGCCATCCAGAAACGTATTGATCTCCTCCTCCGTCAT
Organism: Terriglobia bacterium; assembly: GCA_030040295.1. Lineage (GTDB taxonomy): Bacteria > Acidobacteriota > Terriglobia > UBA7540 > UBA7540 > Bog-366. The sequence goes on from JASHTZ010000629.1 coordinate 4,984, forward strand.
GATGCGCGGCAGTTTCTTTTCAAGCTTGGGGGTTGAAACCGTCGCCGCCGGATTCGCCGCCAGCACGCCATCCCGGGCCAGAAACTTGTAAAATGCCCGCACCGCAGCCAGCTTCCGACCGATCGAGGATTTCTTCTTCTCGCGCTCGAAGAGATGCGCCAAGAAACCGCGAATGCGCAGTGCATCGACGGCTTGCAGGTCAATGACGGCATCAGCATTCCCGCCCTTCAAGAAGTCGCGAAATTGCAGGAGGTCGCTCTGATAGTTGCGAATCGTATGCGGCGAGGCATTGCGCTCGTAGCGGAGATACGTCATATAGCGGTCGATCAAGTCGTCCATGCGAGTGCTTCCGAAACTCAAAATTCGAAACTGGAAACTCGTATCGGTTTGCCTAAGGGGCTACTGCCTGCCGCTTCGCGACAACCGGTCGGAGAATCTCCATCCCAGCAAACCACTCGGCAAAATCGCGCAATGCCCTTTGGCACTGCTTTTCGCGCCGCCCGCAGCGGTCACGAGCCACGGCGCGAGGCAAATCTTCGATGGGCGGCAGCAGGTCGAAGGAAATATTTGCCGGCTGGTAATTCGTTGGATCGGCATGGGTTATGTAATGGATTAACGATCCCAGCGCAGTCGAGCGGGGAGGCGCGGAGAACGCTCCATCCCTCGCCCGTGCTGCCATTGCCAGACCCGCCAGCAATCCCGTCGCGATGCACTCCACATACCCTTCTACGCCAGAGAGCTGGCCTGCCACAAAAGTCTGCGGCGCGGTGCGAAAACTCAGGTCAGGATTCAGCAGGCGCGGCGAATTGATATAAGTATTGCGATGGATTTGCCCGAAGCGCAGGAATTCCGCGTTTTCCAATCCCGGAATCAACCGCAGAATGCGCTTCTGCTCGGGAAATTTCAGGTGGTTTTGAAAGCCCACCAGGTTGTAACTCGAGAATCGCAGATTTTCCGGCCGCAATTGCACCACCGCGAAGGGCTGGCGGCCAGTGCGCGGGTCGATGAGCCCCACGGGCTTCATGGGGCCGAAGCGCAGCGTGTCATACCCGCGGCGGCCGAGCTCCTCGATGGGCAGGCACGCCTCAAAGAAATTAACGTTTTCAAATTCGTGCGTAGGCACGACCTCCGCGCCCGCCAGGGCGTCATAAAACACCCGGTATTCGTCTTCCGTAAACGGGCAGTTCAGGTAATCCTCGCCGCCCTTGCCATAGCGCGAGGCGCGGAAGATGCGCTGCATGTTGAGCGTCTCTGCATCCACCACCGGACTGATGGCGTCGTAGAAGGCCAGATTATCCGCGCCCGTGAGCTCTTCCAGTCGCGCGGCGAGGGCGTCGGAAGTCAGCGGCCCCGTGGCAATCAGCGCCAGGATGTCCCCGGGAATGTCACTAAGTTCCTCCCGCCGCAGCGTGATGAATTCGTGGCCGGCAATGGCCGCGGTCACGCCCTCCGCAAAACGCTCGCGATCGACGGCCAGCGCCGTGCCGCCTGGCACCGCGCACTCACCCGCAACGCGCATCAGCAGTGAGCCTGCGCGCCGCAATTCTTCTTTCAGCAGCCACGAAGCGGCCCCCGGCGCGTTCGACTTCAGTGAATTG
>JASHTZ010000630.1 GCA_030040295.1 Terriglobia bacterium
GCCCCTTCCTCAATCCCCGCCGGAAGGTCAGTCGGCAAGTCGGCGCCGTAAACGTAAGGCGTTCCCCAAAACCATTTGGACCAAAACTTCATCAGGAAAATCACGGTGCAATTGATGAAGAGCTTTGCGCCAACCTTCCAGGCAAGATAAGTCGCCACGGAAATAGTAATAACAAGGAACGGAATGAACAGACACGTTGCCGATTGCAACAGCCAGAGGCGAGCCTTCTTTTTGGCGCGCCACTCCCAAAGAAGGAAAGCGCCAAAGCCGGCGATGGCCACCATTCCGCACGAATGGGTAAACAAAACCGCCACGCCGCAGAGCGCCCCTGCTGCCGCCCATCGGGAGGGACTTCGCTGGGGCATCAATACCGCCATGGCCGCCATGCAGGCCAGAGCGCTGAACCAGTGGTGGGTGGCGTCGGGCTCGGAAAAAAACGCGACGCCCAGGAAAAGCAGGCTGGGGAGATACACCGATGCCCCCCCCAAGACCTGCTTCGAGATCACGACGCAAATCCAAGCCAGTCCTATTCCCAGCAAAACCCACACGGCGCTGGGAATCCAGGCGCGAGCACCAAAAACTTTGAAGAGCAGAAGGTAGAAGACTTGTGTCCCGGGGAAGGTAAATTGGAAGAAGTCACGATAAATAAACTGACCCTTCACCATCTTCATTGCTTCCAGCAAATAAATGGGCGTGGTGTCCCCCTCGTAAACCGGCGTGTGGGGAAAAACGAAGGCATTGAGGTACAAACAGCCTGTCGTCAGGCAATAGAACACCGGTGACAGCCATGATGGCGGGGAATGAAGAAGGGCTTTGGACAAATCGCAATTCTCTTTACGTTTCTAGTCGAAAAAATGGCTTTGGTCGAGAGTGAAGTGCCGCGTTCTGCCAGATTGGGCAACGCTCGCGGCGCGCGCCCCTTTCGGGGTAAGCTTCAAGCTGGCATTCTGCGCGACTTGCGAAAACTATGCAAGCATTCCTATAGAGGCTGCAGTGTACCGCCGGAGATGCGAGCCTGCCCACGCCCAATCGGGGGATGATATGACCCGGAATAAATCACCCCCTGCGCGCGGGTTATGTTGCCTTCTCGATAGGGTAGTGGTAGTTTGAAAATTGCCCGGAGCAAATGGGATGTTTGACCGCCTGAGCCTGCAAGTCAAGATCATTGGCATCATCACCGTAACGGTTATGGTGGTTCTCGGAGTGTCCACGGTGATTGCCTCCTACCTGACGATTCAAGAACCCATAGAAGGTGAACTTTATCGCAAGGCCCTGGCGCAGGCGCAATTAACGGCACACCAGATTGCCGCTCCGGACACACTGGCCAAGCCGGACATTCTTCTTCAGGCGCTGCGCCAACTGCAGCAGGATTCGCCGGGCATCACCCAGGCGGACGTTTTTCTGCACAGTCCTGATCACCACCTGGTTGCCACTACCAACCCCAAGGGGCAACATCTGGAGCTTGATAACATTCCCAACGTTGAGACTTACACGGAATACTACCAGCCCCCGGAAAAAGCCGATCAGGAAAGCATCGAGACGGAAAATCGCGGGATGTGGATTATCAGCACCGCGCTTGTCTCGCAAGGCAAACCCATCGGCTGCCTGATTTTGGACGTTTCGCGCTCGCGCTTAAACGCCGTCACCTGGGACCTGGTGGTTCAAAATCTGCTGCTCATGCTGGCATGCTTTGCGGCGGTGGTCCTGGTCATCCACCTCTTCTTCCTGCGTACGGTTCGGAAGCCGGTAAAGGAAATGATTCGCGTCATGAAGCTGGCGGAGAAAGGCCAGCTCGACGTCCGCGCGCGCCTGCAGAGTTTGGATGAAGTTGGTTTGCTGGCTGCCCACCTGAACCGCTTGCTGCGGCGAATCGAAAATTTCAGCAACGAGATGGGACGCAAGGTGCAGGAAGCCACCGCTGAACTGGCGCGCCGCAATGAGCAATTGCGCGGCATCAACAAGGAACTGTTCGAGACGCAGAAAAACCTGGCGCGCTCAGAGCGACTGGCAGTGGCGGGGCAACTTGCCGCCAGCCTGGCGCACGAAATCGGCACGCCACTTAATTCCATCTCCGGCCATGTGCAATTGCTCGCCCGGCGCAAGAGCAATGACGAATCCACGGCGCGCCGCCTGCTGGTCATCGAGAAGCAGGTGGAAAACATCGTGCGCACTGTCCGGCAATTGCTTTCCTGGACGCACAAATACGATCTAAGGCTGGAGCAGGTGGACCTTCAGCAAATTCTGAAAGACACCGTCCTGCTCTCCTCTCCGGTTTTGGAGAGCCGCAAAATCCAAGTGCAAATGGTCATGGCCAAAGACTGCCCAAAGATTTATGGCGATTCCGGATATCTGCACCAGGTCTTTCTGAATTTAATCAACAACAGTTCCGACGCCATGCCGCGCGGCGGCCGGCTTCGCATCAATCTTCGTGGACCCTCGCCGGAGGAACCCAGTTCCGTGGAAGTCGTAGTGGCCGATACCGGCACGGGCATGGCCCGCGAAACTCTGGCTCACATCTTCGACCCCATGTTCACGACCAAACAGATCGGCACCGGCGCGGGCCTGGGATTGGCCATCTGCGAGCAGATCGTTCGCCAGCATGCCGGAACAATTCGCGCGGAAAGTGCTCCCGGCTGCGGATCAACTTTTACCGTCCGCCTGCTGCTGGATTGCCGCGAGAAGGTGGAAGCGCCGGACCTGACGCTTGTGGCAAGCGGCAAGTGACGCGCGGCGCGTGACGGCGCACCTGTCGAACGCATGAGACATCGGCCGTGCGCGAGCCCATTGGCGGCCACGGTCAAATTAACACTGACCGCCGGAATCATGGAAACTGACACCAACGCCAACATTCTGGTCGTGGACGATGACGCGGACACACGCGAGCTTCTTCGCGAGGTCTTAAGTGACGAAGGCTATCGCGTCAACACTTCCGGCAGCGGGGAAGAGGCCACGGAAATCGGGCAACGCGAATTCTTCGACGTCATCATCAGCGACATGCGGTTGGGCCCGAGCCTGAACGGCCTGGACGTGTTGCGCGCCTACAAAGCTATTCAGCCGGAGTCGGAAGTCATTCTCATCACCGCCTTCGGTTCCATGGAAACGGCCATTCAGGCGGTCAAAGCCGGAGCATTCGACTACATTTCGAAACCGTTCAAGATTGACGAAGTGCTTTTGCAGGTTCAGCGCGCGTTGGGCAACCGCAAGCTGCTGCGCGAGAATCGCAACCTTAAGCGACAATTGGGAACGCAAGCGCAACTTTCCAGCCTGGTGGGTAACTCGCCCAAGATGCTCGAGATTTATAAGAAGATCGCCATGGTGGCGGATTCACGCTCAACCGTGCTGATTTGTGGTGAGAGCGGAACCGGCAAGGAGTTGGTGGCGAAGGCCATTCACTACAACGGTCCGCGCGCCGAACAGTGCTACTACGCTGTGAACTGCGGCGCGCTCACAGAATCCCTTCTCGAGACGGAGTTATTCGGCCACGTGCGTGGGTCCTTCACGGGCGCCATGGTGAACAAACGCGGAATTTTTGAGGAGGCGAGCGGCGGCACGGTTTTCCTGGACGAGGTCAGCGAGATGAGCCCGAGCCTCCAGGTAAAAGTCCTGCGCACGCTGGAGGAGCAGGAAGTCCGGCGCATCGGAAGCAACGATGTCGTGAAAGTTGATGTGCGCATCATCGCCGCCAGCAATCGAAACCTGGCGGAATGCGTGGAAGAAGGTAAGTTTCGGCAGGACCTTTACTACCGTCTCCGCGTCATTGAGATTGACATCCCGCCGCTGCGCGAGCGGCTGGATGATGTCCCCTTGCTGGTGGAACATTTCTTGAAGAAGATGGCTCACGATCGCGAGCTCGCGCTCTCCATATCGCCGCATGCGCTTTCCGTATTGATGAGCTCCGTGTACTCATGGCCCGGAAACGTCCGCGAGCTTGAGAATGCGTTGGAATCCGCCGCTGCGCTAAATCGCACAGGAGTGATTGTGCCCGAGGATTTGCCCGCGAAGGTGCGCACGGAAACGCGCGAGGTCGAGCGGCCGGAGGACCTCTATGCCGAACTGCCCTCCCTGGATGAGGTCGAGCGGCGATACATGGCACACGTCTTAAGAGTGACCGGCGGCAACCGGGTGAAAACCTCCGAGATTCTGGGCATCGACCGCCGAACGCTGTATCGCAAGGCGGAAAAGTATAAGTTGCTCGTTTAGGCATTCGGAGTCTGAGGTTTCGCGGCCGAAAATCCTTCCAAACGAAAATCCATTATGAGAATGCTGGTCACAGGAAGCGCCGGCCATTTGGGCGAAGCGCTGGTCCGCACGCTGCGGAAGCTCGGGCACGAGGTCATCGGTCTGGACCTGCTGGATGGCCCCTTCACAACCATTATCGGTTC
>JASHTZ010000631.1 GCA_030040295.1 Terriglobia bacterium
GGGGAATTCCGCTCGACCAACCCTATTACAAGCTCAATGTTGAGCAGCGCCGCTGGCTGGTGGACGGTGACGCTTCCTTCGGCGGCATTCGTGGTTTTTTTGAGTACCTGGAACGCAAGAAGTATAAGCTCCATGTGCGCGTGTTCCTCAGCCGGTATCGCGGCTACACGCTCTGCCCGGAGTGCCAGGGCGGCCGCCTGCGCCGCGAAGCGCTGAACGTGCGCATCCAGCAGAAAAACATCACGGAGGTCTGCCGCCTCTCCATTCAGGACGCCTACCATTTCTTCAATGAGCTTCGCCTGTCAGCGCCGCAGCAGACGATCGCGGACAAGATTCTGGAAGAAATTCGCTCGCGCCTGAAATTTCTCTATCGCGTCGGGCTGGAATACCTCACGCTTGACCGCTTGGCCTCCACGCTTTCCGGCGGCGAATCGCAGCGCATCCAGCTTGCCACGGCGCTCGGTTCAAATCTGGTGGGGGCGCTTTACGTTCTGGATGAGCCCTCCATCGGCCTGCACCCGCGCGACACCGGCCGCCTGATCGAGATACTGAAAACGTTGCGCGACCTGGGGAACACCGTGCTGGTGGTCGAGCACGATCCGGAAATGATGAGCGAGGCCGATAAGATGCTTGACCTCGGACCCGGCGCCGGCGAACACGGAGGCAGAATCATCTACGCCGGAGACATGGGCGGCCTGCTGGCCGATGCGCGTTCGCTGACGGGGCGCTATTTATCCGGCGAGCTGCAAATTCCCGTGCCCAAAGAGCGGCGCAAGCCCGGCAAGCACTGGCTGCGGGTTCGCGGCGCCCGCCAGCACAATCTGAAGTCCATCGACGCGGAAATTCCCCTGGGACTCATGGTGTGCGTCAGCGGCGTTTCCGGTTCGGGAAAATCCACGCTGGTTCACGACGTGCTTTACAACGCCCTCATCTCGCGTCGCGGCCTGCCCGCGCCCCGCGCCGAGTACGAGCGCATCGAGGGCGACCAGCAGCTCGGCGAAATCGTGCTGGTGGATCAATCGCCGCTGGGCCGCACGCCGCGCTCGAATCCCGTGACCTACATCAAGGCCTTTGACACCATTCGCGAGGCCTTCGCTTCAACCCTCGAAGCGCGTAAACACGGTTACACTCCTGGCCATTTCTCTTTCAACATTCCCGGCGGGCGCTGCGAGACCTGCCAGGGCGACGGCACGGTGACCATGGAGATGCAGTTTCTCGCTGACGTTGACCTGGTTTGCGAAGAATGCCGCGGACGCCGGTTCAAGCCCGCGATTCTGGAGATACAGTACAAAGGCAGGAACATCTATGAGGTTTTGCAGATGACGGTGAAGGAGGGGCTGTCTTTTTTCTCCAACCTGCCCAAACTCACCAATGCCATCCGCGTGCTCGACGAGGTGGGACTCGGGTACCTGCGCCTGGGACAATCGGCCACCACGCTCTCGGGCGGCGAGGCGCAGCGCGTGCGCCTGGCCGCGCACCTGGCGCACCGAACCAGCGAAAATTCACTCTTCATTTTCGATGAGCCCACCACCGGCCTGCACTTTGATGACATCAACAAGCTGCTGACGGCTTTCCACCGCCTGATTGAAACCGGCGCCACCGTGCTGATCATCGAGCATCACATGGACGTGCTCAAAACCGCCGACTGGATCATCGACCTCGGCCCCGACGGCGGCGACTCCGGCGGCTATGTGGTGGCCGCGGGCCCGCCCGAAAGCCTACTGAAGAACAACCACTCCTTGACGGGGAAATTTCTGGCGAAGTATCTTCGCGACTCGAAGGCCGGTGTGAACTCAGTGAAGAAAAGTAAATCCTAAAATCGCATAATCTACCGCCCTCAAGGGCGACGCTACATCACCAAGAAACTGGCCGGTCAGCCGCCGCCTTGATATTTCTTGATTCATCATGGTAGCTTGAATGCGGAAGGAGGGCGCGTACTGTGCCGGGGTCTCGTCAAAAATTTGCCACTCAGGTTAATTCTAAAGTCATCGCACAGGTGCGAACCCTTGCCCGGAAGGAAGGGCGGCAACTCCAGGTTCTCGTCGATGAGGCATTGGTCGATCTCATTGAAAAGCGCAAGCGGACCAGGCCGCGCGCCCACGTCATGGCCGCCTACCAAGCCAGCGTAGAAAAATACGGACCGCTTTATCAGAAGCTCGCGGAATGAGCGACTATCTGACTTTGGCGGAAGCGCTCGCCATTCACGCCGACCAAATCGAACGCTATGGCGGCTCCCCGGAGATCAGGGATTTCGGACTTCTGGAGGCCGCGCTCTTTCGTCCGCAATCAGGTTACTACTCCAGCCTCATTGAAGAAGCCGCGGCGCTTTGGGAGAGTCTTGCACAGAATCACCCGTTTGTGGACGGCAACAAGAGGACAGCCTTTGCCGCAATGCACGTGTTCCTGGCCATCAACGGCGCACAGTTAACAGCGGACAACCAGGAGATTTATGCCTTCATTGCGGAACTATACAAATCCAATCAATTCGATTTCCAAAGTCTTGTATCGTGGCTGCGCCGGCATGTGAAGACTACTCACCCATAGCAAGGGGAGTTTAAGCGGAAGCGACATGCGCAACTTACGCTCGCTTGCTTGTATCACGATTTTAATTGCCTCCGAATCAGGAGCGTATCTGGCCGCTGAGCCGTATTGCGTCCCGCAACACTGTGTGATGCTAATTGCGTCGAGCGTCCCATCCTTGCCGGCCCAAAATGCTGAGAAGGAAGCGCCGCTCTCACAGGAGCAGGCCCTGGCGATGCTCCAGGCGGGCGTGCCATCGCAGAAAATCGAAACCATCGCGCGAAAGGACGGCGTGGATTTCAAAATGACGCCCGACCTTGAGCGCGACTTGCGCAAAGCGGGCGTCAGCGAAAGCCTGATTCAACTTTTGAAGAAGCTGGGCAATCAAGCTGCCGCCGCGAAGCCCTCCGCGCCGCCGGGCTCTGCGGATATTTCCGGGTTGTTGCACACCGCGCAGGATGCCCTCGCGAAGAAGGACTATGCCGAGGCCGTGAAGGCCCTCAAAGCTGTTGTCGCGGAACAGCCCGGAATTCCGGAAGCCTGGTTCAATCTTGGTTATGCTTACACGGCGCTGCACGAACCTGACGATGCCGAGGCCGCATATCAGAAAACCTTGGAGCTTGCTCCCGGCCTCTTCCAGGCGCGGCTGAACCTGGGGATTCTGTTGATGGAGCAGAAGCAGCCGCAGGCGGCGCTGGAACATCTGCAAAAGGCAACGACGCTCAGGCCGGAACAGGCCCGCGCCCACTTGTATTATGCCCGCGCACTCGCCGAAACCAACCAGCCGGAGGCGGCCATTAAGGAATTTCAGGAGGCCGCCCGCCTCGACCCGCGCCTGGCCGCCGCGCAGTACGAGCTTGGCCAGGCGGAACTGGAGCAGAAGCATCCGGCCGAAGCGCTGGCGGCGTTTCAACAGGCGCTCGCCATCGACTCAACCCTCACACAGGCGGAACTGGGGGTCGCCCTCGCCGCCGAAGCGCTCAACGATCCCGCGCAGGCCGCCGCGCATTTCGAAAAATACATCGCATCCCGTCCCGATGATCTGGAAACGCAATTCCACCTGGCTCGGCTCTACTTGCAGGAAAACCAAAATGAGAAAGCCCGCGACACTTTGCTGTCTGTCTACCGCGCCAAGCCTGACCTTCCAGGCCTGACGGCGGCGTTGGGAGACGTCTACGCCCGGCTGAAGAATCTGCCCGAGGCAGAGAGGTACTATCAGCTTGCAGTGAACGCTCAGCCGGGCCTGGCCGACCTGCATCGGGCGTATGGCGAAATTCTGTTGAAGGAACAAAAATTTACCGAGGCGCAGACGCAGTTTGTCGCCGCGCTGAAATTGGACCCGCGCAATCGCGATGCGGCAATCGGCCTGGCTTCCAGCCTGGACCTTCAGAAGAAATATTCCGACGCCATTCCCCTCCTCGAGCAGTTGGCGAAAGCGCCTGATGCGGCGCCCTACGTGTTTTTTGTGCTGGCCACCTGCTACGATCATTTGATGGCGCGCAAGGAAGCTCTGGCCAATTACGAACACTTTCTGCAACTTTCGCACGGCGCTGCCCCGGATCAGGAATGGCAAGCGACGCAGCGGGCGAAGCTTCTGCGCCGGGAGCTTTCAAAATAGCTATAATCTAGGTTTATGGAACGCGAGCGCTGGGCAGGGTTGCCGGTCTGGTTGGCGGTACTGGCGATGATGCTGGCCGGCTCGTGCGCGCAAGCTCGTGACATGGAAGCGCAACTGGTCCAGCGAATTCAGAGCGAGAAAAATCCCGTAAAAAAGGCCAAAGACGAAATCAAGCTTGCCCAACTGAAGCTCGGGGAAGTCCAGGTTGCCTACTCACAGGGTCACGCCGAAGCGGGCGCAAAGCTTCTGGGTGCGCTGGTGGAAGCCATGAAGTCCTCCTGGAAATTTCTCCAGGAATCCGGACGTAAAGCATCCAAACACCCGGAGGGTTTTCGCGAGCTGGACATCGCCTTGCGTGAAAACGTTCGGATGCTTCAGGATTTGAGCCGCACCGTCAGTTATTTCGACCGCGCTCCAGTAACCAATGCCACGCAGCAACTGGAGCAGGAGCGGGAAGAGGTTCTACACGAACTGTTCCCCGGGGGCAAAGCCCATAGCCCCGAGAATTCTCCTCAGCCGCCTGCGCCGCCCAAATCGGAACTTCCCGCGGGAGCGAACTGATCATCCCATGCGCACCTGGTTGACATTGACTCTCCTGCTCGCCACGATGCTGGGCGCTGCTGCTGGGGCACAGAAACCCGACTTCCTCAGTGACGATGAAGTGGACCAACTGCGTGACGCCCAGGGGCCATCCGAGCGAATCGAGAAATACATGGCGTTCGCGCAGGTTCGCGTAGATCGCTTTGACAATTTCCGCAACCGGCGGGACCCCGATTACGATATTCCCGGCTACCTCAATACGCAGCTCGACCAATATATTCGCATCACCGACGCAATGAAGGACTGGATTGACGGCCACTTCGACCGCCGCGAAGACATGCGCGCCGGCCTGAAGAAAATCCTGGAATTGGGACCTCACCAGCTCGAAGTCCTGCGCCATGCGCAGGATTCACCCGATGCCTATTTCGCCGCGTACCAAAAATCCCTCAGCGACGCCATCGACGACTTCTCCGACGCGCTGGACGGCGCTTCCAAAGCCCTCTCCGAGCAGACGAAAATGTTCGGTGAACTCAAACAGGAGGAGAAGGCCGACGCCCAGACCGTGAAAGCCCGCGAGAAGGATGAACAAAAGGTGAACCGGCAGGAAGTAAAGCTGCGCAAGAAAGAACACGAGAAGGGCCCGCCCACCGACCCGGACGAGGATTAGCGAGAAGCCGTGGGTTGCGAAATAAGTGGAATGTGAAAGCGGAAGCTGGAAACCGGAAACTGGAACTCCGCGATGAGGGTATGTTTTCAGTTTCCAATTTCTGGTTTCCAGTTTCTTCTACGGGCCATCCCGCAGGCCGATTCCCGAATGATTCAGGCCGAACAACTCGCCTTGCCGCTCAGGTTGGAAACCGATCTCCCGGAAGTTTTTCGGCGCGTTTTGTCGCGCCTGCGGATCCGCACGCCCGTGGCCAGCCTGAGCGCGCAGTTCCACCCCTTTGCAGGATTGCGCAGCACCATCGCGCTGAGAAACGACGTGCTGAAGGCGCAGGTTTCCGACGTGCTGGCGGAGGCTTCCCCGCTGGTTCTCGAAGCTCTGGCGGAGATTCTGCTCTGCAAGATTTTCCACCGCCGGCCTTCACGCGAGGCGCGGGAATGCTATCTCGCATTCACCTTCCGGCCGGAGATTCGCCGCCGTATTGATGAAGCCCGGCGCGAGCGCAGCCGGAAGCGCCTGCTGCCGCCTCGTGGCCGCCATCATGATTTGGAGGAGATTTTTCACGGACTGAATCAACGCTTTTTTCACGGACAGATCCCGACCTCCCGTCTCGGCTGGAGCCGCCACAAGTCCCGGCGCATTCTGGGGCACTACGATTCCGGGCACGGGACGATTATCGTCAGCCGCAAGCTTGATTCACCTGAGGTGCCGCGCTATCTGGTGGAGTACATCGTTTACCATGAAATGCTGCACATCCGGTTCCCGGTGGAGCGGAGCGGCCACCGGCGAGTCGTCCATTCGCGTGAGTTCCGCGAGGCTGAGAAGAAATTTCCAGAATACGAATCGGCCTGCCGGAAACTCAAGCACCTTGGCGGCTGAGGTGCATTCGATCAAACGCCCTTGAGGAGGAACAAACCATGGCTCGCGGATTCACTTCTCTCTCGCTCGCGGCGGTATTCATGCTGAGCGCGGCGGCGGCTCGCTCCGCGCGCGGCGCGCAAGAGTTCACTGTCGCCTCGCCGGACGGCAACGTAGTGATTTCCTTTTCTTTGAAAACCCTGCCCCAGCCTTACCTGCCGGGCGAGCGCGCCTACTACCGCGTGGCCTACAAAGGCGTGCCCGTGCTCACGGATTCGCCGCTCGGCTTGGATTTTGAAGGCGCGCCCGCGCTGGATCACGACTTCGAAGTGATCGGAACCGACCGCCATTCCCACGACAGCACGTGGACAAACCCCATCGGCGTCGTGCGCGAGGTTCCCGACCACTACAATCAACTTCGAGTTTCACTGCGGGAAAAGAACGCGCCCGGCCGCCAGTTGGACGTGATGTTTCGCGCCTACAACGAAGGCGCCGCATTCCGGTATTTCCTGCCGCAGCAAAGCGCCCTGGAGAAATTCACGCTCATGGCGGAGAACACGGGCTTCTATTTCGACCGCGATGCCACGGCCTTCGCATTGAACAAGGGCCGATTCAATACGGACAACGAAGGCGAATATTTTCCGACGGACCTGAAGACGATCAAGCCCTCATCCATCATCAATCTGCCGCTGCTGGTGCAGATTCCCGGCGGCCCGTGGGTGGCGTTGCTGGAAGCGGACCTCACCGACTTTCCGGGAATGTATGTGGGCGGAGTTCCGGGATTCGACCATGCCCTCGTGAGCCGCCTCTCGCCCGGTCCCCAGCAAATGGATGAAGTGGCGGTAGGTTCCGCCCCCAGGACCTTACCCTGGCGCGTGCTGCTGATCGATGATCGCCCCGGCGGCCTGATTGAGAATGACTACTTGATTCTGGATCTTAACCCGCCTTCGGCGCTTCCGGACATCTCGTGGATCACGCCCGGCAAGGCGGCGTGGAACTGGTGGTCCGACAATTATGACACCAACGTTGACTTCACGCCGGGAATGAA
>JASHTZ010000632.1 GCA_030040295.1 Terriglobia bacterium
GGCGGGACGGGCGATTCCTTTGCCAAGACCGACGACCTGACCCATCACAAGGTCACCGCAGCTTACTATGCCATGATCGAAGAAGTGGATGCGGCGGTCGGCCGCATGCTTGACGCACTGAAGGAAACCGGCCAGGAGGAGAACACCATCGTCGTTTACATGAGCGATCATGGTGAAATGCTGGGCGATCATGGAATCTATTGCAAGGGGCCCTACTTCTATGAGCCATTGACCCGTGTGCCGCTCATCATGCGCTGGCCGGGAAAGTACAAGGCGGGGCTGCAAGCCGATGCCTTGGTCGAGATGACCGACCTCGCGCCCACGCTTCTAAACGCGGCGGGCATTCCCGTTCCGCAGGGCATGCAGGGGCAATCGCTCAGCAAGTTGCTTACCGGTGATACAAACGAGCACCGCGACTCGGTGTTTTGCGGTTTCTACGACGCCTGCGCAATCTACGACACTCCTCCCTGGGCCACCATGGTGCGCACACGAACTCACAAGCTTTCGGTCTATCACTCCTTGAAGGGCTTCGGTGAGTTGTATGACCTGCGAAACGATCCGGGCGAGTTCGACAACCTGTGGGATCATCCCAGCGCCCGGCCCGTCCGGGAGGAACTCAGCGAACTCCTGATCACCCGGCTGGCCAATACCATTGATCCCCTTCCCGTGCGGCACTGCATGTGGTAGCTGCGGGCTACCTGAAAAGTATCCATGAAGGCAACTCTTAAAGCACTCTTGGCCTTACTCTGCGGATGCATCGTGATCTATGCGGCGGAAGCGCGGCGACAATCCTACAAAGGCTGGCAAACCCTTAGCCTGCGCAACGGGCTTATTGACATCCAAATTGCTCCCGCTTTGGGCGGGCGAGTGGTCCAGTGCTCACTGGGCGGTCACGACTACCTCTGGGATAACCCGGATCTCGCGGGTAAAGTTCCCCCGCCATCCGGCCTTGGTGCTCAGGGAGAGTGGTTGAATTACGGCGGTGATAAACTTTGGCCCGCTCCACAAGGCTGGGACGGTCCGGACCAGTGGCCGGGACCGCCCGACGCCATATTGGACGGCAGCCCCTATCAGGCCACCCTTCTTGCCGGACTCGGTCCGCGAGTATCGGTAAAGCTGGTCAGCCGGAAAGATCCCTACACCGGGATCCAATTCACTCGCACGATCACCGTGCCAGATGGCTCCTCACGCGTGCTCTTCCACGCCACCATGACGAATGTCGATACGAGGCCTCGCCGTTGGGGAATCTGGAGCGTTACGCAGCTTGATGCATCTTCCCGCTCGGGCGAGGGCTACAATACTCGCTACCGCGGGTACGTACCCCTAAACCCCCATAGCCACTTTCCCCAGGGCTACACTGTCCTGTTTGGTGACAAAGACAATCCGCAGTTCGCGTCCGATTCCGATCACCATCTGCTGAGCATCCATTACGAGCGAATAGTCGGCAAGGTGGGTCTTGATTCCAACGCGGGGTGGGTCGCGAACGTAGACGGCACATCCGGCTACGTTTTTGTCCAGGCGTTCCATTATCTAAACGGCCGCGACTACCCGGACGGATCGAGTGTGGAGTATTGGACGAACGGATTGGGTAAGATCTATGCGTGGCGCAAGGAAATTGAAATGTCCCCCTCGCCTTCCGAAAACCCCTATGTCATTGAGACAGAACTACTGGGGCCGTTCGAAAGCTTGCAGCCTGGCCAGAATGCTTCTTTTGATTATGAATGGCGCCTCGCACGAATCGGCGGTGATTTCCCGATATTGGATTGCACGGCGGCTGGCTGCGTCGCTGAGGCGCTTGCCTGCAAACGAAAAAGCAACGGCGCCATTACTCTGTCCGGACGGTTTGGCGTATTCTACTCTGGAACCGTGCGGATACGCTTGCTGGACGGCAACGGGCACACTATTTCGGAGACTGCTCCGGTCAGAGTTTCGCCCGCCATGCCGCTGGTGATGCAGACCGATTTTCCCAATGTGCCGGCGCCGCCAAGCGCCCGAGAGACTGAAGTGGTGATATATGACGTCCACAACAAAACCGTGGATACGCTGGCTCGGTGCGCGATCACGAACGACTGACAACCTGTGGGCGACTCGACTCGTGGAACTTGCCGCTGCTGCCCTGGGCCAGCTCGCCGTCTCGCTTTGGCTCGTGCAAGTAACTGAGCGTGGCAGCCTTTGAATTGACAAGCGGCTGTTGGCCGTGTACGTTAACGGTCAGATCAGCATTCGCGTGTATCCCTCCCCGCCGGGAGTGGCTCCGGTTAC
This sequence comes from Terriglobia bacterium, assembly GCA_030040295.1. Classification (GTDB taxonomy): domain Bacteria; phylum Acidobacteriota; class Terriglobia; order UBA7540; family UBA7540; genus Bog-366. The sequence goes on from JASHTZ010000632.1 coordinate 2,263, forward strand.
GGCGCCTTATGCGCGGCTGATCAATCTGAATTACGGGTTGCGAATCCGGTGAGCGTCACGGGTAAACGCGGAGCGGTGAGCTGCTACGAACAGCAAATCATTCTTCCTACTTATCCCGTACAAGACGCCGATCCCAACCCCATGTTCTTTGAGAGTCGCGTCTACCAGGGCAGCAGCGGGAAGGTTTATCCCAATCCCTTTACGGATCGCGTCGCGCTTCACAAGGAAGACAAGTCGTATCGCGCGATCTTCCTTGAGAACGAATTTGTGCAGTTGATAATCCTGCCGGAAATTGGCGGACGGATTCACGCCGCCAGGGATAAGACCAATCAATACGACTTCATTTATCGGCAGCATGTGATCAAGCCGGCGCTGGTGGGCCTGCTGGGGCCATGGATCTCAGGCGGCGTGGAATTCAACTGGCCGCAGCATCATCGCCCCTCAACTTACATGCCTGTTCATGCCGCAACGGAGCAGGATGCCGACGGGGGCTGGACGGTCTGGCTCAGCGAGCATGACCCCATGTTGCGCATGAAGGGGATGGTCGGAATTCATCTCGCGCCGGGCCGATCCACGATTGAGGCCCGCGTCCGGTTATTCAACCGCACGCCGCTTCCCCAGACATTCCTGTGGTGGGCCAATGTTGCGGTGCGCGTTCACGACCAGTACCAAAGCTTTTTTCCTCCCGATGTGGCGTTCGTTGCCGATCATGCCCGCCGCGCCATCTCCTCGTTCCCCATCGCCCGGAATTTCTACTATGGCGTCGACTATCGCCCGGGCACTGACATCTCCTGGTACAAAAACATTCCCGTTCCCACCTCCTACATGGTAACGGAGTCGAAGTATGACTTCTGTGGAGGCTACGATCACGCGCGCCGCGCCGGCCTGGTGTATACGTCGAACCATCACATCGCGCCCGGCAAGAAACTGTGGACTTGGGGCAACGCCGAGTTCGGCTACGCATGGGATCGTAATCTCACCGATGACGACGGTCCCTATATCGAATTGATGGCCGGCGCATATACCGACAACCAGCCCGACTTCTCCTGGATTCAGCCCTACGAGACAAAAACTTTCAGCCAGTACTGGTATCCGATTCAGGAAATTGGGCCGGCCAAGAATGCCAATACGGAAGCAGCGCTGAATCTTGAATGGCACGAGCGCCGCATCGTCGCCGGTGTCTGCGTCACCTCGCCGCGCACGGTTCGCGTGCTGCTTACCTGTGGTCGATCGCCACTTTTCGACGAGACGGTTGAACTCGCGCCGGGCAAACCGTTCGCGCGGACCCTTGCAGCTCCCTCGGAAGATCCGACCGAGTTCCGCCTCGCCGTCTTCACCGAAGAGGGCCGCGAGCTGCTTGCCTGGCAGCCCGAATCGCTGCCCGAACGCGAACTTCCAGCGCCGGCTACCGAGCCGCTGCCGCCCGAGCAGATTAGCAGCATCGAGGAGCTGTACCTTACCGGACTGCATCTCGAGCAATACCGGCACGCCACTCGCTCGCCGGAGGCGTATTGGCGCGAAGCCCTGCGCCGTGAGCCCGACGACACGCGCCTGAACAATGCCATGGGGCTCGCGCATCTGCGCAAAGGCCTTTTTGCCGATGCGGAGAAGTACTTCGCGCGCGCGGTCCGCCGGCTCACCCAGCGCAACCCCAATCCGTATGACGGTGAGCCGTTCTACAACCTCGGCCTGGCACGCCTGTATCAGGGCAAAGACAAGGAAGCCTATGCTGCCTTTCACAAAGCTGTGTGGAATTACGCGTGGCAGAGCGCCGGCTATTACTGGCTCGCCGCCATCAGCCTG
>JASHTZ010000633.1 GCA_030040295.1 Terriglobia bacterium
TGCGAGTGCGCGAAGGAATCCTGGTTGCTTCCGGTAACGTGGCAGGTAAGGCAGCGCTCGGAGTTTTCTTTGGCGCTCGCCTGGAATTTGAAGATGAGCTTCGCGCCCGCCAATTCCTTCGCCGGGTCGCCCGCCGCGTCCTGCTCGGCATCGGCATGAGCCTTGCCGGGGCCATGGCAGGTCTCGCACCCCGTCACGCGGAAGGCCTTGGCAGGCGCGGGCTTGGCTTGCGCTGATTCACCCTTGAGCGTCAGCATGTAATCCACAAGATCGTTGATCTGCTGGTCCGGCGTGTCGGGGGGCAAGGGCGGCATCACGGTGCCCGCGCGGCGCCCCATCATGCGCTTCGTTATCTCTTCCCGGGATAAGCGCGCACCCACATCATCCAGCGGGGGGCCGCCATCTCCGCCCTGGCCGCCGATTTTGTGGCAGCCGGCGCAAACCATGTCGTCGTAGATCTTTTTTCCCGCCGCGGCCGAGGGAGAAAGTTCCTCGCCCGTGGCGGGGGGAGAAACCGGCAGCCCCTCGCCCTCCGGCGCGTGCGGAGTCTTGGCGAAGGCTTGAGCCTCGGCGCGATGGCATCCCGCACAGGTTTCCCAGCCGATATAGTCGCTCGGCTTGCCGATCACCGCACCCTGCGCCGCTACCGATGGGCCCTTCAGCGCTTCCGGCTGCCTCTGTCCAAAGGCGATCACAGCCGGGAACCCCAGGAGAAGGGCTATGAAATACATCTGCCGCAACCGCGGTCGCCAAAGCTCCAGGAAGATGGATATGAAGGTGTTCCCCCGCACAGGCACCATACTAAGTGAGTTCGAATTTGGCTTCTGTGACCATCGTCACATCATGACGTGATCGCAGACACCGACTCGCACATTCTTAATGAATAACATTGCAACTGTAAGGCAGGCGTCGGCTGGGCGGCGATCGGTTCGGCGAGTTTGGCGACCCCGAACCGGTTCAGCTCAGCCGACGCTATTTATACTCGACCGGCCATAGACACGTCAAGCGCAGGCGAGAGCCGATATGATTTGTCCTATTTCTATCTGCCGTACGGCTCCGCGATATAAGACCTGTTGTCAGTTGCATGAGCGCATCACACAACCCATACGCTCCTCAGGTATCGATCTCCCGTACCCGGCTGTAATGACTGGGACTTTCTAGCGCCGCCTCTTGATCGGCAGGCTGGCACAAATGCCGACTGGAAGCCGGCGCTCCAAGAAGGTGAGGTCGGCAAGTAAAGCTAAACACCCGCAAAGCTTTCGAGAGCTGCCTTGTTCTGAATCACCAGGCTCGCGCCGTTCAGAGAGACCACCTGTTTATTTTTGAATTCTCCGAAAGTTCGCGTTACCGTCTCCCGGGAAGTCCCTATCGCCTGGCCGATTTCTTCGTGGGTCAGGGCCAGTTTTACGCGAATTCCCTGTTTGGTTTCTTGGCCCTTGGCACAGGAGTCAAGCAAGAACCGGGCCAGCCGCTGGGGCACCGAGTGCGACAGGCCCAGCGAGCGGATCTGCTCACAGGCAACCTGGTACTCGTTGCTCAACTCCTGCGCCACTCGGAGCGAGGCTTCTGCGTGCTCGCGCAGCAAGCGCAAGAAGTCTTCCCGCTTGACAAAATTGACCTGGCAGGGTTCAAGTGTTTCGGCAGTCGCATGGTAAGGCTTGCCGGAGACTGTGGCATTCAACCCGAGCACTTCGCCGGGATTAACGATTTTCAGGATCACGGTCTTGCCATCGCAGGAGGTCATAGAAAGCTTCACACGCCCCTTACAGAGCACGAAGACGCCCCGTGGAGCCTCCTCCTCCGCAAACAGCACGGCGCCCTCGGGGTAACTTGTCGTAAACTTAATCGCCTCGAAGGCCTTCAGCGCGGCGGGCGACAATCGGCAAAAATATCCTTCTGACCTCAATCGACAACTCTGGCAGTTTTCATTCAGTTCCAGACCATAGGGCGCGCGCATTATCGGCCTCCAACCGTGTTTTCCGCTTGCTTGATCTGATTCACGATTTCCGTGGTCACTAAGTTCCCGTTCCGCAGTTCCGCTCCTTGCTGAAACATGTTGCCCAAAAGCTTCTCTCCCTCGGAGTCGACAAAGCTAACGTCCGATAAATCCACGACCACAGAATCAGCCGGGGTCCAATCGGTTACTTCGCACCAAGTCCGTTTCAATTCCGCCACCCAGGGTCCGCTGAGATTGCCTTCCAGTTTAAGTACCTTGACTTTAGAATCGGTATTTACGCTAATTTTCAACATGTTGGATCACCTTAATTCTATGCCGCTGCCTCTCGCGTTCTTGCTTGACCGCCGTTGCGCCTGCTATCGGTTGCGCAACGGACAATGTGAGCAAGGTCGAAGGAACTGATGGGCGGCACAATAAAATCAAAAGCGCCGCTCTCCATCACCTTAACGTAAAGCTGTATATCCAGCGATCGCGACACGACAATGACGGGTGCAGGTCTTGGAGTCCTAGCCACCAGATTAACAATATCCTCCCATGTGCCATCCGCGAGGACGAAGGCAGTGAAAACGATCTGCGGTGGCTCCGCCTGATCAAGAATGGCCTTCGTCTGCGTGTAGCCCTCTGCATGCAAGGCTTGAATTCCTTGCTTTTGAAGGAGCACTTCGAGCCATTCGAAGGAGTCGGCGTTCGGATGAACTACCAGGCTTCTGATACTTGCCATCGTCCTTTCTCCTTTCTGACCAATAGCATCGCAATTGCCCTGCCAAATACGCGCATTTTCGATTCCAACAATCAGAAGGCCGGAAGTCATTGAAATATAACGGGCGCGACAGGCCCCGCGGAATTTCCATCGCTCAATTGGGTCCAAATACATAATTGTCTGCGCGGTTTGCCCCACATCTTTGATTTTCGCGTGATGAATCTAAGCTGTTAATGGGGAATGGCTGGGGCGTCGAGGCTTGGGTTTGAGTCTATGACCAACGAATACTGACAACTTAGTGCCACCTGACGTTATGTTGTCACAGCCCCTTCGGAGTTATCCCAAGCTTACGCGGTTTGGAGGTTTAACGTCATTCGTTTAAGACCCAAGACGAGCTAGGAAATCCCGCCGACGTACGCAACCGATGTACAATCGGGCGTTCTGTGCGGATTGGCAAGCCATCCCAAGAAAGTGTTCAGATGGCCTTGGAAGTGCATTGCGACCTTATGATCCTGGAGTTGCCAGGCCGCAACGCTCTGGACTTGGGCGCCTTCTAGTCCACGACGGATCGAGTGATTCAGTTGAGCTCTTGTCCTGTACCGGCCGTTCACATTTCGAAGCTATGAAACCGACACCAAGCATCGAGCCTGCCCATGATATCCTCGGCGGTCGTGAGCACCCTCTCGACGTTTTCTTTTCCCCTCGGAACGTGGCGGTGATTGGCGCCACTGAGGCCACCGGCAGCGTCGGCCGCACCATCCTTTGGAACCTTCTCAGCAGCCCGTTTGGGGGAACAGTATTCCCGGTGAATCCCAAGCGGTCGAGCGTGCTGGGAATAAAAGCGTATCCGACCGTCGCCGCCGTCCCCGGGAGCGTGGACCTTGCTGTCATAGTTACGCCCGCGCAGACAGTTCCAGGCATCGTGGGCGAGTGTACGGATGCCGGCGTGAAAGGGGCCATTGTAATTTCCGCTGGCTTCAAGGAACGTGGCGAGGCGGGGGCGCAGTTGGAAGCCGAAGTCCTCGCCCAGGCCCGGCGCGGGCGCATGCGGGTGATCGGCCCCAATTGTCTCGGCGTCATGAGCCCGCTCACCGGTCTGAATGCGACCTTTGCCAGCACGGTGGCGCGCCCGGGTAGTGTCGGCTTCATAAGCCAGAGCGGCGCGCTCTGCACCGCCATCCTGGATTGGAGCCTCCGGGAGTTGGTGGGTTTCAGTGCGTTTATTTCTGTCGGTTCCATGCTCGATGTGGGCTGGGGTGATCTGATCGACTACCTCGGCAGTGACAGTCGCACGCGGAGCATCATTATCTACATGGAATCGATCGGCGACGCCCGCTCTTTTCTCTCGGCGGCGAGGCAGGTGGCTCTCTCCAAGCCGATCATTGTGATCAAGGCGGGCCGCACCGAGGCCGCAGCCAAGGCGGCCGCCTCACACACCGGAGCTCTCGCGGGAAGCGACGAGGTCCTTGATGCCGCGTTCCGTCGGTGCGGCGTCTTACGCGTCCAGAATATTTCTGACCTCTTTTATATGGCGGAGGTACTCTCGAAGCAACCGCGTCCCAACGGTCCCCGGCTCGCGATTCTGACCAACGCCGGGGGCCCTGGCGTTCT
>JASHTZ010000634.1 GCA_030040295.1 Terriglobia bacterium
ATGATCAACGTGGCGCCGGGGTTCTCCTCCCGGATGATTTGCAATAAATCGGTTTCCTTTGCGCCCGGAATTCGGGCGCTGATGATTAAGACTTCAGGGTCGTGCGCTCGCGCTGACTCCAGTGTGGCGCGAGCGTTGAGCGTGGGCGAGAGGACCTCGACAGCCGGAATAACTTGGATCATGGGAAGCAAGCTGGCGGCGATTTCGTTTGAGTTGTGCGCAATGAGAACCTTCATCGTGCCTCCCGAGCGGACAGAAATGAATTCCCCATCAGGAATTCGAACCGAGCATGCGGTTTTGCAGAGCCGCCTCGATTACTTCGCGGCGCAGGTCCACCGGAGACATGAGGAAATCGGCCCCTGTGGCATGGCAGGGGGCCGCAAGCTGATAATTGGCGTGGGGCGTCAGCATGATCAGAATAATGAGGGACCTTTCGTCGTAAATGGTCATCAGGAGTTCAAACTCTTCCTCACCGGGGAGGCGCGCATCCAGGATGACGACTTCCGGGTCGGTGCTATGCCCAGGCACTCTTCGCTTGTCGAGAGCAGGGGCGCGCAGTTCGGCATTCAGGGCTTCCCGGATCCTTTGCAAAAACCTATCGCAGACAATGGGGGAACGACCAGCGATCAGCGCTTTCATGGGCCCTCCGTTTTTCAACTGAGGTGAGAATAAACAACCGGCGGGCGGGCCGGTATCAGCCGGCGGCTACTTGCAATGTGGGATTTGGCGAAGCTGGGGATAGGAGTTTGTCCTACAGGTCTAACCGGCAGCGCGGGGACGGCATTGAGTGCAACATCCTCGCGCCATTCTGCAGAAAATCTCGGGACCACAGGGGGCAAGAACTCGCTGCGACCGAGGCGGGGAGCAACGCAGGGCGGGGGTTCAAGGAACGGGGCAGGCTCAGTCGATCAGATGATTTTCCACGGCATAGCGAATCAATTCCCCCGTCGTGGTCATTTCCATCTTCTCAAGCAGGCGGGTGCGGTATGTGCTGATCGTCTTGGGGCTCAGTGACAGGGTGTCGGCAATTTGCGTGATGGTTTTGCCCTGGCCGATCATGCGCAGAACCTCCAGTTCGCGGTCGGACAGAGTTTCAATCGCAGGTGCTCGCCGATTCGCCGCTAGGTCCGTGGCGAGCTGTTCCGCCAGGGCCGGGCTGACGTACTTTCCACCCTTTAGGAGTTTGCGCACCGCTTCAATCAAGTCGTATGGAATTGCATCCTTGCTCAGGTAGCCGGCTGCTCCGGCCTTCAGGACGCGTCGCGCGAATTGTCCCTCCGGGTATACGCTGAGCACCAAGACCGGTAATCGCGGGTAGGACAAACGAATATCTTGCAGCAAATCAAGCCCACTCCGGCCCGGCATGCCAATATCCAGAGTCAGCAGGTTCCATTTCTGTTCATGGATCCGGGTGAGAAGTTCCTGGGCGGTAGTGGCTTCGCCGAATAGTGCTCCAGCAAAATTCTCCGACAGAATTTGGATGAGTCCCCGTCGAACTACCGTGTGGTCGTCAGCCACAAGAATCCTTGTCACGTTACAAACCCTGACTGGGGGCGCTTCGCAGTACCCCTATGTCGACTTTGATGCCGATTTCGAATCCGACTGGGAGGGAACCCGCAGAGTTACCGTGGTGCCTCGACCCGGATCCCCTTTGATGTCGCACGTGCCGCCCAGAAGCAATGCGCGTTCCTTCATTCCCAAAAGTCCGAACGACTTCTTGCTGCCTTCGGCCCCGGTGTCAAAACCCCGGCCGTTGTCCCGCACTTCCAGCACCAGCTCCTGCGGCGAATCTTTCAATTTCACCGTGACCCGGGTTGCGCCGGAGTGACGCGCGACGTTCGTAAGGGTCTCCTGAAATGTTCGGAACACCGCCGTGGCATGCTCATCATCCAGCACAAGGTTTTCCGCCCGGATGTCCAATATACATTTAATTCCCGAGCGCTCCTGGAAATCCTGGGCCTGCCACTCAATGGCGGCGGCAAGGCCGATATCATCCAGCATTCCGGGCCGTAACGTGGTAGCGATTCTACGCACTGATACGATGGCATCGTCGATGACCTTGAGCATCGATTGGGCGCGGGTGTGCAGCCCTTTATCACTCCCGGGAATCCTCTGCATAATCCAAACAAGGTCCATCTTCATGGCCGTCAGGGACTGCCCCAAATCGTCGTGAATTTCGCGGGCAATAGTAGTCCGCTCATCCTCGCGCACGGCCTGCAGGCGCGCGGCGAGCTGGTGGAGCTGTTCCAGGGAGTCGCGCAGTTCACGGTTGGTTTGGGCGAGCTGGCTGGTGCGTTCCTGAACACGCTCATCAAGCCTCTCATTAAGATTGCGCAAACCCTCCTCCGCCCGTTTGCGCCGCGTCGCATCCCGAACGACTTTGCCGAAGCCACAGAGCCTGCCTGCCGGATCGCGTAGAGCGGTAATCACTACATTCGCCCAGAATTTTGTGCCGTCTTTGCGCAGCCGCCATCCCTCATCCACTGCGCGACCGGAGCTTGCCGCGTCCTCCAGCAGTTTCTTCGGCTTGTTTTGACGGATGTCCTCCCGGCGATAAAACGCGGCGAAATGCTTGCCGATAATCTCCTCGCTCTTATAACCTTCCATGCGCTCGGCCCCGGCGCTCCATGTCAAAATCAATCCCTCTGGATCCAGCAGGATGATGGCGTAGTCGCTTACACTTTCGATCAGCAAGCGGTATAACCCCTCATCCGGGCGCAACGAAGCCTCGCCCTGAGATTGGACACCTAGCACTGGAGAGGAATCAGGCAAGAATTGGTCCTCCGGCGATTCATTATCCACTTACCCTTACCTTGGGCTCGGAAGGGGGCGTCAAGTTGTGAGGTTCCCCTCGTACTTTCTCGTGAAGCTCAGACAGCGCGGAAATGATTTGCGGGACCTTTGAGAAGTCTGTGGAT
>JASHTZ010000635.1 GCA_030040295.1 Terriglobia bacterium
TGAGGCGGCGTTGCCCACCCGCACCGGGCGCGAGCCCTCGTACCCGGCGAGCCAATCCACTTCCCATTCGATCAGGCGCTGGTCGCCGTTGAGGCCGTACATGATCTGCACCTGGTCCGGACTTCCGGCGAGCGCCCGCAACAGCCAGTCCTGCCATGCCTGGGCTTCATCGTAGTACCCGGCGTTCATGAGCGCGAGCAGCGTGAAGGTGGTATCGCGCAGCCAGCAAAACCGGTAGTCCCAGTTGCGCGAACCGCCCAGCGACTCAGGCAAAGATGTGGTTGGGGCGGCAACGATGCCCCCACTCGGCCGAAAGGTGAGGGCCTTCAGGGTGATGAGCGATCGCTCAACCGCCTGGCGATATTTGCCCTTGTACTTCAGCCGCCCGCTCCAACGGCGCCAGATGCGCGTTGCGATTCGCAGCGCGCGAATTGCGTCGATGGGCTTGGGATCGGGCTCGTGCGAAGCGCCGTAAGTTAACGTGAACCAGACGCGCTGGCCTTTACGGACAGTGAATTCCGCCACGGTCTTCAGGTTTTCGCCATGCACCGGCGCCGACGCGTGCAGAACCGTAAGATTGGGTCCGGCGACCGCCCGTATGCCATCGGGGACTCCGGTTACCCACGGAACCGTGTGCCCGTAATCGAAACGCAAAACGAGTTCCATGCGCACAGGGACGGTTCCCCGTATCCCCTCCACAACGCGCACTACGTCGGAGTGACTTCCGCGCGGCGGCATGAAGTCGATAAGCCGGATCGCCCCGCCGTCCTGTTCGAAAGTCGTCTCGAGAATCAAGGTATGGTCGCGATACTGCCGCTTGGACGTAAACGCACCCTCCGCCGGAGCAATCTTCCAGCGGCCGTTTTCTTCCATCCCCAGCAGCGCGGCGAAACATGCGGCCGAGGAGAAGTCGGGCCAGCACAGCCAGTCGATCGAGCCTTCCCGATCCACCAGCGCCGCTGTTTCCATGTCGCCGATCAAGGCGTAATCTTCGATCTTCGCGGCCATGTCTTTTATTGGGATGTAGCGGAGGGCTTTAGAGGCTGCCGGAAAAATCGTTGGGGCGCCGGCTGACGCAGACTCCTGGGGTTGGGAGTCTGCGGTCCGAAGAGTGTCGGTTTGCCATGCCGCACGCAGAGATTGAACTGCAATTCTGTGCCAGCCAGCGAGGTATTACGAAGCTATCGTGTCATTCCGGAAATCCGCAGATACCAATCGAGCAGTCGTTCGCCGTTCAGGCCGGTATAGATTGCGGCGATTCCCAGAAAGGTTCCGTATGGCCAGGCGTAAGCGCGGAAGCGCCGGCTGAGTGCCGTCGCGGCGATGGCAATGATCGAGCCTCCCAATGAGCCGAGCAGAATGGTCAGCAGCGTGAGAGGCACTCCCAGAAACGTTCCCACCATCAGCATCAGCATAACGTCGCCGAAGCCTAGGTATTCCTTCTGCTTTCCTCCGGCGTGGTAGAAGATCTCTCCGACGGCGTAGAAGAGTCCTCCGCCCACCACTGCGCCGGCTACGGCTCCGAGGATGGAGGCGAGCGATCCATCGAGATAAACGTCCCAATGGCGCAGGACCCACGCGAGCGGCTGAACATCCACGGGAATAAAGAGGCTCAGGATTAAACCCAGGCTGATTCCGAAAATCGTTACGGGGTGTGGAATGCGGCGGTCGAAGAGATCGGTGAAAATCAGAACGATCAGCAGCATTCCGAACAGCGCAAACTTCACGAATTCCGGTCCCAGGCCGTAAACGTAGAACGTCAAGCAGAGGATTACAGCGGTAAGGGCCTCGATGAAGGGATAAATCGGCGAAATGCGCGCGTGGCAATCGCGGCACTTCGCGCCCAGGAGCAGATAGCTGAACAGCGGAATGTTGTCGTACCAACGGATGGCGTGATTGCAGCGCGGGCAATGCGAGCGGGGAAGCACGATGGATTCCCCGCTCGGCAGGCGCGCAATGCAGACGTTCAGGAAACTTCCAAACACCAGTCCGAAGAGAGCGATAACGAGGTAGAAGACAATCACGTGGTTAAGGGCCTTTCGCCTCCTAGTTTACTGCCCGCCGTGGCCGCGCCATCTTGCCGGCAAGAAATTGTCCAGCGCAGTTACGCTTCCGGGTTTCACGTCCCGGTCGAGCGCATAGGGAACCCGCGCGTCATGAAAATCATTGCCATAAAGATGAATATTGTTCGTTCCGGCGCCCGCAATCTTTAGAAAAACATTCGTTCCGGGCGGTGCCACCACATTGCTGATGTTGGCATTGGTCACACGATTCAACTCCACCGCCGGTATGTTCTTGTCGGGCCATGCAGAGTTCCCTTGAAAGCCATTGAGTTGAAAACCGTCCACGTCCTCCACCTGAAGCGCGCTTTCCCACTTGTCGTATGGGGGCTTTTCCCAGTGCACTTCGATGTTCTCAAGTTTCAGGTTCCTCGCGCGCTTGAAAACCATGGCGGAGGTTGCGATGTCGTAGAGCGACTTCGGGTCGTGGGCGATGAAGAACTTGATGTTGGCAAAGGTCACTCCCTCCAGCCAGCTTTCCGGGTGGCCTTCGATGTGGGAAGCCCCCTGGCAGTGGACGATGATATCGTGGAAGATCACGTCCTCGATGTGGCCGGGGCCGGGCTCGCCGGGCTTGGGCGGCTCATTGTTCCACTCGCTTGTGCGATGGATTTCAATATTGAAAGCGTTGGCGTCACCCGCCCAAAACCAGTCGAAGCGGTGAAGGTCCATGGTGATGTTGGAGAACACCACGTCGCGAACCGTGCCGCTGGTGGCGAGCTGCATAGTGATTCCGCGATTGGTGTTGAAGATCGCGCAATTGCTGACGAGCACATGCTGCACCAGGCGCGTATCCGCCTCGGTGAACTTGATGGCGGCCGAGGCGGAAGAGAGCCGGCAATTGGTGATGGTGATATTTTCGGTGGGATAGTCATATCCCCACTCCGCGATGCCGCACACGATGGCGATGCAGTCATCGCCGGTCTCAATGGTGCTGTTGGAGATGCTGATGTCTCGGCTGCTCACGATGTCGATGCCGTCCGCCCAGACGGCTTCCTTCAAGCTGGTGTAAATGTAAATGCCGTCCACCACCACGCGCCAACAGTTATAAAGTGCGAACGTCCAACTGGGTGAGTGTAAGAATGACAGTCCGGTGATGCGGACGTTATTGCAATTCCCCAGCCAGACGAGATGCGGATAGTCCGCCTGCTTGCCGAAGCCGGTGGGGAAGCTTCGCGGCGCAGAAAGACCGAATTGTTTCATTTCCAGCGCGTGCGCGTGAATGTCCCCGAAATGATCCGGCGCCCAGTAATATGTTTGTTGGCCGTCCACGGTGCCCCGGCCTTCGATGCTGATGTCCTCCAGGTTTTCACCGAAAAGCAGGGCGTCCTTGGATTTCACCTTCTGCACGGCAAAGTCGTTGGGATTTTGCGAGGCGTACAGCGTCGCGCCGCTTTCGATGTAAATATTCACGTGACTGCGCAGGAAGATTGTTCCGGAAGAATAGTCGCCCGGAGGAAAGAAAACGGTTCCGCCCTTTGCAGCCGCGGCTTCAATGGCTTTCTGAATCGCCGGGCGCGCATCGTCGGATTTGCTTCCCGTTGCCCCGAAGTTGCGTACGTTGAAAATGGGTTTCCCGTCGTCTGGCTCCTGGCCGCGCCCGTCTATGCTTGCACCCAGAAAAAATGTCAGCAGGACCGCGGCAGTTACAAGCCGCCATAATGGTGTGGCGCGTCTATCGCGGCCGTGCGCACGGGCAGGATGCCCGTGCCATAGCGGGCAAGATGCCCGCGCTACGTTTCGGTCACGGCTCTGCGGCGCTGGTTCAAAATGATTCATCAATTATGCCTCCTGTGATGCGGCGGTAGAGCGCCTCGGTGCGACTGACCATTATATCAGCCGAGAATCCTTCCGCTCGCTGGCGGCCGCGGCGCCCGAATTCAGTCAGGCGGCGGTCGGCGGAGGCCTGCAAAATGGCCTCGGCAAGCGCCTGCGGCGAGCCGGGCGGAATCAGCCAGCCGGTTTCGTTTTCGACGATGATTTCCGGAAGGCCGCCCACGCGAGTGGCGACGACGGGAAGGCCGTAAGCCATCGCCCACAATGCGGACGATCCCAAACCTTCGGCGCGCGAAGGCATGATGAAAAGGTCGAGGCCCGGCATGAAATTGCCGAGGTCTTCGATGGGACCCAGATTCAGGATGCGAGTTCGGCTTTTCTCTGAAACGGGCAGCTCGCCGGGTTTATCACTGCCGGCGAGGATCAGCCGGGCATTTGGTATTTTTTTCGCAAGCAATTCCATGGCCGCGACGGCCACGTCCAGCCCCTTTTCCGGCGTGGATGCACCCAGAAATCCAACGAGGAAATCGTGCTCCCGACATTGCCAGGATTTTCGCAGGCTCAATCTCTCGGAGGCGATGGGCAATTCGGGCGGAATTTCGATTCCATCGGGAATGACCGCAATCTGTTCAGGAGGGACGCCGGCTTGAACGGAAAGGGCGCGAATTTTTTCTGAAATGGCAATTACCGCATGGCACGTGCGCCTATACTTCAAACGATACGTCCACAGGGCTGAAGGTATGAATGTAACCCGGCGGCTCGCCACGCGTTTCACGGGCAGCCCTGCGGAAGCGAGCCAGGCAAGCGTCTGCCCGCGCCCGTCGTGCGCGTGCACGATGTGCGGTCGCCAGTCCTTGAGTTGCTGCCGCCATAAAATAATTCCAAAGGCGTGCGCGGGATCAGAAAGCGGCAGGGAAAAAACTCGAAAGCCTTCCTGCTGCGCGCGTTCTTCGGCTCTACTGCCCTCGATCGACACAATAACCTGCTCGTGGCCGCGGTCACGCAATCCCCGCGCCAGCATTAACATCTGCCGCTGGCCGCCACGCAAACTCTGGCCGGTGTCAATGTGCGCGATCCTGAAGTGAGGGGACGAAGTCATGGGTGTGGGCGAAGGCCTTTGCGCATTTCTTCCAGCTTCGCGTACTTTCGTTGAACGTATCGCGCCGCCATTTTGGCGATCAGGTAACCCGGCACGCCGTCCAGCATTCCCAGGCGAAACACGTAAGTGTTCACAAAAATCCACGGAGGGCCGAGCGCGCGTCGAACCAGGCCGGCCGTCGCGCCGGTCTGAAACATCTCCTGGGCCGCCAGGTCCGTATAGAACTCAATCCTCTGGCGATGCTCCTCGATTGATTGGCAGGTGTAGTGCAGAATTTCCCCGCGCAGTGTTGCGACCTCGCCATCGGTGACCGCCGACTCATGAACGTAGGCGCCCTGCCAGCGGCTGCGGCGACGGTCGAAGAGTCGAAGCTTAAAGTCAGGGTACCAACCCGAGTGGAGAATCCATCGCCCCAGGTATTGCGCGCGCCGGGCAAATCGAAAACCCGTGGCGGAGGGCTCCGAGCGCTTCCATTCCTGAAGCGCGGCCTGTGCCGGGCCGTCCAGCTCCTCATCGGCGTCAAGACTGATTATCCAGTCGTTCCTCGCCTGCGTGCTGGCAAAATTCTTTTGCGCCGCAAATCCCTCCCAGGCGTGAGTGACCACTCGCGCGCCCAATTCCGCGGCAATTTCCGGAGTTCCGTCCGTGGAGTTCGAATCGACCACCACGATTTCATCGGCGCACGCGAGTGATTTGATTGCACGGGCGATGTTCGAGCGTTCGTTGCGAGTGATGATGGTGGCAGAGAGTGCGGGCATAGGGTGTTTAGCGGCTGCGGGATTCCAAGATCGCGCCGCAGCTTAAAAGCTCTCACCACAGAGGTCCGCAGAGGTTTGGCTCTTGTTTGTTCGCTCCGTGCTTCTCTGTGTGCTCTGTGGTGCGTGCTTTTTTCTATTCTCTCGGTCGATCGATAATTCCTGCTACCTCTCCCCCGGAAATCAGCGCCGCGACTCGTGCGATGTCCGCGTGCAGCGGGCGGTCGCGGTGGATATGCGGCGAAACGGCTCGAACCCGCTTCCGCGCCTCTTCCACCAGCTTGCCGGAACGGAGCGGCGCGAGCAGGTCCAGCGCCTGGCACGCGCAAATGAGCTCAATGGCCAGGATGTTCCGGACGTTGTCGATGACCGGGCGTAACTTCAGGGCAGCGGCCATCCCCATGCTGACGAAATCCTCCTTGTTACCGGAGGTTGGAATGGAATCCGCAGAAGCCGGGTGCGCCAGGACTTTATTTTCCGATGCCAGCGCCGCGGCCGCAACCTGCGCGAGCATGAGTCCGGATTCCAGACCTGGTGAGCGTGTAAGGAACGCGGGAAGCTCGGAAGTGAGCGGATTCACCAGGCGGTCGATTCGCCTCTCCGCAATTCCCCCGAGCTGGGTCAGGGCCAGGGCCATCAGGTCGAGCGCCAGCGCCAGGGGTTGGCCGTGAAAATTGCCTCCGGAAATTACTTCGCCGTCTTTCGCAAATACCAAAGGATTGTCCGTGGCGCTGTTCATCTCAATCTCGAAGACACGCGCGGTGTAACTCACGGCATCGCGCACGGCGCCGTGTACCTGTGGCAAGCAGCGCAGGCTGTAGGCGTCCTGCACGCGCGAGCAACCCTGATGCGATTTGTTGACGGCGCTGCCGCGAATCAGGCGGGCGACGTTGCGCGCCGAAATCATTTGCCCTGGATGGGGCCGCGCCGCGTGCAAGCGCTCATCGAAAGCTCGCGTGGACCCGCGCAGGGCGTCGAGGGACAACGCGCCCGCGACGTCGGCGGTGTTGATGAGGATTTCCGCCTCGCGCAGGGCCAGCAATCCGAGCGCGAGCATGGCCTGGGTGCCGTTCACCAGCGAGAGACCTTCCTTGGCTTCGAGAGTCAAGGGTTTGATGCCCAGCGCCTGCATCGCCGCGGCGGCGCGCTGCCGCTTCCCGCGAAAAACCACGTCACCCTCGCCGACCAGCGCCAGGGCCACATGGGCAAGTGGAGCGAGATCGCCGCTTGCGCCCACCGAGCCGCGCCGGGGGACAACGGGATGAATTGAATGGTTGAGGAAATCGCAGAGTCGCTCGGCAAGGAGCGGGCGTACGCCGGAAAGTCCGCGAGCCAGCGTGTTGGCGCGCAGCAGAAGCAGGCCGCGGCTTTCCTCAGGGCTTAAGGGATCACCGATTCCGCAAGAGTGGCTGCGGACCACATTCAATTGCAGTTCGCGCGCTGCGGCCGGATCGATGTGTTCGGTCGAAAGGCTTCCCACGCCCGTGGTCACACCGTAAACCAATTGTTTTTCGGCAATGATCCTTTCGATCACGACGCGCGACTTTCGCATGGCCGCACGAGCGCGCGGCGACAATCGCACGGGGCAATTTTCCAGCACAACCGCGGAATAGTCGCGCCGGGTGAGTCGCAGGCCGTCAAGAAGAATGGTGTGCGGCATGGAAGCATCGTAAGGGATACGGAACACGGGGAAAAATCGCGGGCCGCGCTTTTCACGCGTTCAAAAAGTTGATCTAGGGTGATCCTCACAGATTAGCTGAAACAGCTTTCCATTATCCCGTATTCCGTGTCCCTCATCCCGTAGTTTTCGGCCCGGCCGCGAACAGCTCTTGATATTTGCCGGGCATGGAGCGCGGGTGGCCTTCGCGGTCGGTGATGACGTGTACGGTTTCCCCTTCCGCCAGGAGTTCGTTTGTGACCTGGCGGTAGATCTCATAGCTGAAGACCAGAACACGCCGGCGCATTTCCTTCAGGCGCGTGCGCACGAGAATGCAATCGTCATAGCGGGCGGGGGCTTTGTAGCGGCAGCGCGCTTCCGCCACCATGATGAACAAGCCGTCTTCCTTTTCCATGTCGTGGTAGGCAAACCCGTGCTGGCGGCAAAAATCCGTGCGTCCCAGCTCAAACCAGACCAGATAATTGGCGTAGTAGACCACGCCCATCTGGTCTGTTTCGGCATAACGAACTTGCAAAGTGGTGGAGGTCCAGCGAACGGGGAGTTCCATAGAATTTGAGCCGACCTGCTCTTGCATTTCAGGCAATCTCTCGCAGTTTATACCAATTTCAAAGCTTCGCAAATTGCGGCGGCGAATCAGGGGCGCCTCAGTTTGAAATTTGTAGCGTGGGTGTCCCCACCCGCGAGGGTTCGCGGCTGCTCCGGCCGCGGGTGGGGACACCCACGCTACAGAGTTCAAATCAAGCTCTCGCCAACGTCATCCACCGGGTTTTCGAGCACATGGCGGAGGCAGTCGAAGAATCCGCGCAAAAGGGTTTCGAAGAAGCGGCGGCGATTCTGCGGCGGAGAAATCTCGACCTGCACGTTGAAGACGGATGAGCGATGGGCTTGCTGGAAAAATTGCTCTGCGGTAGGCCAGGCGAGCGTCACGTCCGGGTGCTTGGCCGGCCGGCGCTCCAACTCAAACCGGCTGCGATGCAGAAAGACGGTCCATGCAAGTTCCCAATCCTCAATGATCCATAGCGTGGTGATTTCGACTTCGCGAATCTGCTGGCGAAGGGCCTTATCGCGCCCCATCAGGACGAATGCACGTTGAATGATGCGGCGCGCGGCGCGCTTGGTGAGCGAGGTTGCCGGATTCTGGACTTCCGCCGGTTCTTCGGGGAAGGGTGTGCCGGGCTGAATCAAGTGGCTGCCTTTTTCTAGCCGCGAGCCATCGTCTTTTT
>JASHTZ010000636.1 GCA_030040295.1 Terriglobia bacterium
CCACTTCCAGCCTGATTGGTTTAAATACCGTAGGCGGGTGGACTCAACTCAAATTCAAAGCCACCGAAAAAATAGAATTCAATGCCGCCCTTGGAGAAGATAATCCCTTCGCTCGCGATCTTTACTACTTCCCATATCCCACGAGCTATGGTTACACAAGCATTGCGAGAAACCAGAACAGCCTGTTCAACATGATCTTCCGTCCGCGCGGTGATCTGTTATTTGCCCTGGAATACCGCTATTTGGATACGCATCTGACTGACGACGTGAAGAACAACGCAGGCCAATTGAATCTCAGCATGGGTTTTCTTTTCTGACAGGTTCTTGAGGAGGAGCTATGCCGGTGAATTGCCGAAAGGGGACTGTTCTTTTCGCTTCGCTCGGACTTTTTAGTGTGATGCTGGCAGCACCTGCCAAAGCGGCTCAGGTGACCGGGCGGGTGAACGTGATACGGGCGAAGCGGGGGAGGGCTGACGGTCGCGATGTGAGCGTGGTGTTTTGGCTTTCTCCTCTTTCGGAACAACCCTCGCCTCGCCATGAGGGTCAAGGTCAAACTCCCCGCCCCCAACTCGTTCAGAAAAACAAGGTTTTCACGCCCCACATCGTGGTCGTGCAGGTGGGTACTCAGGTGGACTTTCCCAATCGTGATCCGTTCTTCCACAATGTCTTTTCGCTTTTCAACGGCAAGCGTTTTGATTTGGGGCTGTATGAGGCGGGATCAACGCGAGGCGTGCGCTTTGACCGGCCGGGGATCTGTTACATCTTCTGCAACATTCATCCCCAAATGAGCGCCGTTGTGGTGGTGGTTGACACGCCTTACTTTGCGATTTCGAACCCGGAGGGTGAGGTTTCCATTCCTCGCGTCCCGCCTGATCGATACCAATTGAACGTTTGGGAAGAGCGCTGCGCACCGAAGGATCTCGAGGCGCTTTCCCGTCCGATCACCGTCGGCGAAAACGCCACATCGCTCGGGAACATCAATCTGCGGGAATCTGGGGAACCCGCCGTGGCTCATCTCAACAAATATGGGAAGCCATACGACCCTGACGTGTTTCCCAGCCCCATTTATGTAAAGCCCTGACCAGGTGGCGGCACAAGCGCGGGCTGAACTTCGCCCGATCTCCCGAGACCGGCCAGGGCGATCTACAGGTTTCACTACAAGGAATGAGGGCGACTTTGACTCGCAACAACCAAGCCGATTAGAATTACCCTGGAAGTGCATGCGGGCTGGTGTTCGCCCAGGACTTCAAATCCTGTGGTCCCGTCTATGACGGAACGATCGGTTCGACTCCGATGCACTTCCGCCAGTTTACACAAGTGGTGAGTGGCTGGTAACTGCGGGGCATCATCTTCGGTTAGCTTCGACCCACTGCACTCATGAAGAAAACCAAGCCCTTCAAAGCCGAAACCGAAGTGCGCCGCCAGGCGAGATTGCGCGTCGGCTCACCCCCCGCAGCGCAAACTCACCAGGACCTGCGAAGGAAACCACCCAAACATAAGAAGCGAGTTGAGGCTGAGCATCGCGAACCTTAATCCCTTGGTCAAATGACCCGATGGCCAAACGGCCAAATCTTTAAATGATCAAGGCTTGAACCAAGCCTAGCT
This sequence comes from Terriglobia bacterium, assembly GCA_030040295.1. GTDB lineage: Bacteria > Acidobacteriota > Terriglobia > UBA7540 > UBA7540 > Bog-366. The sequence goes on from JASHTZ010000636.1 coordinate 1,606, forward strand.
CTTCGATCCTCATCCAGGTTTGAAGTCGGGGATTTTTTCGCTGGGAAGAAAAAGTGCGGGCGGAGTGGCAGAGAGCAGTTGGGCCATCGATTTGTGGATGTTCAGAATGTCGGCTTTGCTGAAGCCGTCGCTGAAAATCTCCACTTGCCCATTGGCTTTGATGAGGAAAAGCGACGGCACGTGCGCGATGCCGTACTCGCGCGAAACCCTGTAGGGCGAGTCATCAATCAAAATCGGAAAGGTCACGCCGAACTTGGCGGCGAATTGAGCGGCGTCCTGAGCTTTGTCCTGCACGATTCCCCAGATTTGGGCGTTTTGATTTTGAAGTTGCGTGTGCAGCCGCTCGAGAAAAGGAAAAGTGAACTGGCAGGTGGGGCAGGCGACCTTGAAAAACGCCAACAAAACCGGACCCTTGGCGAGGCCTTGCGCGAGCGATGAGCGGTCGCCGGTCATTGTGGAGAGATCGAAGGCCGGTGCGGTTTTTCCGGGAGAAACTGCGGGCATGTGAGACTCCTTTTCACCGTGCGGACAGGAGTTCTGTATTCTTACCTGGCTTCCAGCCCGATTTATTCACGAAATGACCATGCGAAGAGCAAATGCCAAAGCGTTTCACACAGAGTTCACGGAGTCTATTACCGTTGGAATCGTCCCGCCATGGAATCACGGAGCGCACAGCGAAGTTCCCGGAGACGTCTCCGTGTTCTCTGTGCTTGAACTCCGTGACCTCTGTGTGAAACCTTTTTCCCCCGCCATGCTCCGGGAAATTCATGAACAATCCGGGCTAGTGGATGTGCTTAACCTTTTTCTTCATATAATCCATCAAAAGATACTGTCCCAGGGTATAGGGAGTTGTGAAATAGGCCTTCCCGCGGCAGATTTCCGTTACTTTCTGCACGAAATTGATGAGTCCATAATCCTGCGCCAGCATGAAGGTGTTGATCAGAATGCCGTTGCGGCGGCAGCGCGCCACTTCGTGCAAAGTCTCCGACACCACCAGGGGATCAAGGCCGAAGGCGTTCTTGTAAATCCGCCCGTCTTCGAGGGTGAGCGCTGAGGGTTTGCCGTCGGTGATCATTACGATCTGCCGCATATCTTTCTTCTGGCGAGAAAGCAGGCGCTGCGCCAGACGCAGCCCCTCGCGCGTGTTGGTGTAATAAGGTCCAACGCGCACGCGCGCCAATTCCGCAAGCGGCATTTCCTCTGCCGTGTCGTGGAACAACACCAGGTGCAGCGTATCGCCCGGATACTGGGTGCGAATCAGGTGGGTGAGGGCGAGCGCCACTTTCTTGGCGGGCGTGAACCGGTCCTCGCCGTACAAAATCATGCTGTGGCTGCAATCGAGCATCAGCACCGTTGCGCAGGAGCTTTGGTATTCGCACTGGTGGACCTGCAAATCCTGGTAATCGAGTTCCAGGGGCGTCTTCAGCCCGTTGCGGTGGATGGCGGAAAGCAGCGTGGCATTGACGTCCAGGTTCAGCGTGTCACCGAATTCGTAGCGGCGGCTGGAGCCTTCGGATTCAACGCCGGTGGAAAGCTCGCGCGTGTCATGCCGGCCGAAGCTGGATTTGCCGAGCGAGCCCAGCAGGTCGCGCAAGGTCCTGAAGCCCAGAAAGTCGAGCGCCTTGTCGGTGATTTCGAATTTGGCCTTGGTCTCCCGAGGCCCGGCCGAGGGCTCGCCCTCGCGTTCGAGGATCTGGCCCTGCGTCGGGTTCGGCTGTTCGACGGTGACGTAGCCTTCTTCGGAAAGGCGTTGGAGCAGATTGTCGATTTTCTTGGCCAATTCCGAGTTCTGGTAGTCCTCCCAGTTCTGGAGCATCTGCTCCACCAGGTCGTCGGGAATTTTGCCCCGATCGCGCAACGCCTCCAGCAGCGCCTGGTGGAGCTGCTCCATCGTGCGCTCAGGGTCCATATCGTAAACGCTTTGGTATTGGTTGTAGAAGC
>JASHTZ010000637.1 GCA_030040295.1 Terriglobia bacterium
CCAGCAACTCGCCCTCGCCATGGGATTGAACACCGACCAGATGGCCGGAGTGGGCATTCCGAGTGAAGATTTTCCCAAGGATGACGCCCCGATGCTCGCCGCGCTGAATTCCCATTCCATCGATGACTTCTATAACTCCGCACTCGAGCAGCGCGCCGATTACCTGGCGGCGAAGAAGCGCGAGGCGGAGGAAAAGACGTTGGTAACGCCGGCGCGCAACAGCCTGCTCCCTCAGCTTAGTCTCAATCTCAGCTCGGGCTATTCCAGCCTGGACGAGGGCACCGGCGTGGGCAACTTCTTCAGCGCTCCCGGGCGCGCGCCGCGCGGGCCCGATGTGGGTGTGGGCCTCACCTACCAGTTTCCGCCCAGCAACAACGCCGCCTATGGAGCGCTGATGCTGGCGCAGTCGAACGTTCGCCAGGCGGAATTGCGCACTCTCCAGTCTTCGCAGACGATTATGGCGGCGGTGGTGACGGCCGTGGGCGGAGCGCGCAACGCGGCCCTGCAATTGCAGAGGTCACGCGATGCGGTGACCGCTTCGCAAGCGGCGCTGGAGGGCGAACGCGAAAAGTATCGCCTGGGAGTCGGCCAACTCGTCGACGTGCTGACCATGGAGGACCGTCTAACCGTCGCGCAGCAGACCTACGTGGGCGCCGAACTCGGTTATGCCCTGGCGCTCACTCAGTTACGCTTTGCCACGGGCTCCATCGTCGCCCCGGACCAAACTGTGCAATCGGTGGATCGGGAGGTTTTTTTCACTGTGCCTGTGCCGGCAGCGAAGAAACCGTAGCCTGTAGCGGCGCTCTGCGAGCGCCGGGATGTTGGGGCATTCGTCGGCTGACGGATGCCCGTACGGCGGGCGCAGACCGCCGCTACAGTAGAAGAGGCAACATGGACACAAACATTTTCCGCAAGACATCGCTCGAGCGCCTGTCTTCTCCCGAGCAGCTTGACACGATCATGCGGATTACCGACGCCAAGCGCTGGCTGGCTCTGACTGGGATTTTTCTGATCTTAGGCGTCGCGGTGATTTGGGGTTACGAGGGAACGATTTACACCAAGGTGAGCGGCTCGGGCGTGATCGTGCGCGCCGGAACGGTTCTGAATGTGGTTGCCTCGGGCTCCGGGCAGGTCGCCAGCATCAGCGTCAATCTGGGCGATCGCGTGAAAGCGGACCAGGTGGTGGCCAAAGTCACCGACCCTGAAATGCTGGAGAAAATCCGGCTGGCCCGCGAGGCCTTGAATGAAGCGAAAGACGAAAGGGAGCGCAATCTGGTCCTGCGACAGCAGGGCGCGCAGCTTCAGCTCGATGCCCTTTCGCGCGACGAAGCCAATGCCCAGCGGCAGATTGTGGAATTGGGGGAACAGGCGAAAATCGCCACCGAACAGATCAGCGTGGATAATCAACTCCTGGGCAAAGGGCTGATTACCCGCCAGCAGACCCTTCAAGACCAGCAGAAGCTGGTGGAAATCAACGGGGAGATCGAATCGCTGCGAGCCAAGATCAAGCAAAATGAGGCCGATCAATACACGGCGCGAACCAATCCGCAACAATTCGACGAGCAGATGCAGTCCCGCATTGCAGAACTCGAGCGCAACCTTGCAGGCCTCGAGAATCAGATGGCGATTCAGTCGAGCGTGCAGAGTCCCTACGACGGCCAAGTGATCGAGATGAAGGCCGTGCCGGGCAGCCTGGTGTCCGCGGGCAGTCCTATTCTGAGTATCCAGCCCGAGGGGAACAATTTGGAAATTCTCGTCTACCTGCCCTCTCTCCAAGCCAAATCAGTGCAGCCCGGAATGGCCGCGGAAATTTCACCCTCCACCGTCAAACGCGAGGAATTCGGATTCCTCCGCGGCAAAGTGGTTTACGCCGGCGAGTTCCCCGCCACTTTTGACGCCCTGATGCGAAATTTCCAGAACGAAACGCTGGTGCATTCCATCATGGCGGCGGGCCCGGTGACGGAATTGCGCGTCAGCATGCAGCGCGACCCCGGTAGCGTGAGCGGTTATTTGTGGTCATCCTCGCGCGGGCCGGACATTACCATCACCAGCGGCACGCTCTGCACGGTTGAGGTGATCACGCGCCAGCAACCTCCGGTGAGTTTGCTTTTCCCGTTTGTGAAGGGAAAGCTGGGTTTGAGTTAGCGGTTTGAATAGGGCCGAAGCGAAGCCGGACACGGCAAAGCCATGGCTACAACCGTCATTGATTCCGAAGATGCCGCGGCCCCGGGTTTCCTGGGGAAACTGCTGCGGCGCAATCGCGTCCACACTCCCACCGTCCTCCAAATGGAGGCGACCGAGTGCGGCGCGGCTTCATTGGCGATAATTCTCGCCTACCACGGCCGCATCGTTCCCCTTGAAGAGTTGCGCGTGGCCTGCGGCGTCTCGCGCGACGGGAGCAAGGCCAGCAGCCTGCTGAAAGCCGCCCGCACCTTTGGACTTCGGGCGCGCGGCTTCAAGAAGGAGCCCGCGCAACTCCGCGAACTTCCCCTCCCCATGATCATTTTCTGGAACTTCAACCACTTCCTGGTCGTGGAGGGATTCGGGAAGAAGGGAGTTTATCTCAATGACCCGGCCGAGGGGCCGCGCTGGGTGGAAGACAGCGAGTTCGATGAGTCCTTCACGGGCGTCGTACTGACCTTCGAAAAAGAGGAGGAGTTTGAAAAAGGCGGTGAGAAGCCCGGAGTCATCCGAATGCTCTCCAGCCGCCTGCCCGGAAGCCGCCTGGCGCTGTTTTATCTCATGTTGGCCACGTTGGGCCTGGCGCTTCCCAATCTCATCATTCCCGTCTTTTTCAAAATCTACGTCGATAATCTCCTCGTCAGCGGGCTCACCAGTTGGCTCGTGCCGCTTCTGCTGGCCATGACCGTCACGGCCATCGTCAAAGCGTTCCTGACCATGCTCCAGCAGGATTCCCTGATGCATGTTGAGCTGAAGCTGGCGCTCACCTCATCCGCCAAGTTCTTCTGGCACGTCCTGCGACTGCCCACGGAGTTCTTCGCCCAAAGGTATGCAGGAGAAGTGTCGTCGCGCTTGCAACTCAATGACCAGGTGGCCACGCTGCTCTCCGGCGACGTGGCGACGAACCTGGTGAACATTCTTCTGATCGGAATCTACGCGGCCCTGCTGGTTCAGTACGATCCGCTGTTAACGCTGATCGGTGTTCTCATGGCGGCCGTCAACATTGCCGCGCTGCGCATCGTGCAGCGAAGGCGCGTCGACCAGAACCGCCATTTGCTTCAGGAGCAGGGCTGTCTGTACGGAGTTTCGGTAAGTGGTTTGCAAACCATCGAGACGCTCAAGTCCTCCGCCTCGGAATCTGATTTCTTCGCGCGTTGGAGCGGCTACCAGGCGAAAGTCGTGAACGCCGGCCAGCGCTTCGGCTATTCGTCAGTCTTCCTTTCGGCCATTCCCACTTTTCTCACCGGGCTCAATACCGCCGCCATCCTGGGTCTGGGCGGCCTGCGGGTGATGAACGGATTCCTGACCATGGGAATGCTCATCGCCTTTCAAAGCCTGATGACCAGCTTCATCGACCCCGTCAACAAGCTGGTTGATCTCGGCAACAAGATGCAGGTGATTGAAGGGGATCTCGCCCGCCTGGATGACACGCTCCGCTACCCCACTGATCCGCAGGTGGACTCTGCGGAGGCGTCAGGTCCAAGCCAAGCCGAACATGAGCGGCTGGCCGGACATCTGCAACTCGTCGACGTGACATTCGGCTATAGCCGGCTGGAAGCCCCGCTGATTTCCAACTTCAGCCTTACCTTGCAGCCCGGGCAGCGCGTGGCCCTCGTAGGAGCCTCGGGCAGCGGCAAGTCCACGATATCAAAGATCGTTTCCGGGCTTTACCAGCCGTGGTCCGGGGAGATTCTTTTTGACGGGCGCCCGCGCAAACAGATTTCCCGCGGCGTGCTGAACAATTCGGTTGCCCTCGTCGACCAGGAGATTTTTCTCTTCGATGGAACCTTGCGCGAGAACCTGACCATGTGGGACTCCACCGTGGAGCAATCAGCCCTGAACCGGGCTGCCCAGGACGCCGGCGTCTACGACGAAATCACCAGCCTCCCCAATGGATTCGAATTCCGGGTGGAAGAGGGAGGGCGCAATCTGAGCGGCGGCCAAAGGCAACGTTTGGAAATTACCCGCGCACTTGTCAACAATCCGCGCATTCTCATTCTGGACGAGGCCACCAGCTCGCTGGACGCTTACAGCGAAAAACACGTTGATGATTGCCTGCGCCGCCGCGGCATCACCTGCCTGATTGTCGCTCACCGCCTGAGCACAATTCGCGACGCGGATGAAATCATTGTGCTGGAAAAAGGGGAGGTGGTGCAGCGGGGCACTCACGAAGAGATGATTCAAACGGACGGGCCGTATCGAAGGCTGATCGAGGCGGTGTAAGAGCGCGGCATGGACATCACGCAGACAACTCGCCTGGAGGAGCTGGGAGAAACCCACTCGTTGCACTCGGGGATTCCCTTGGCCATCGAGGATCCGGAAATCCTCTGGGTGATTCTCGAAGGCAAGCTTGATCTCTACCTTGTGGAGCTGAAGAGTGGCGAGCCCTCCGGCGCGCGCCACCACTTTATTCGCGTGGAAACCGGAAATCCTGTAATGGGATTCTCCAGGCCACCGGATGCGGCGTTCGGAGTGATTGCCAACCCTGCCGTAGGGTCGAAAGTTCTTCGCCTGCCCGTGAAACAGCTTCGGCATTCGGCGCCCGAATCCGTGCTGCCCATTATCGAGAAATGGATCGAAAATGTGGCCTCGGCCGTCGTGGACAGGACTGCGCCGAAGAACTTTCAAATCCTCACGCCGGGCTCGGACGCCATCGTGGACGGCAAGCCGGCTGCGATCTTGCCCCTCGCAAGCGTGGCGTGGGTTCGCCATCGAGAAGGCACTTCACGCCTGTTGGGCGATGATCAGATGCCGGCAACCGACCCGGCGAGATTCTTTCCCGTAAGCCGTTGGGCCTGGCTGGAGGCCTCCGCACCCGCGCAACTGGAGTGCCTCGAAACCAATGACTGGCTTGAAGCCGACCCGCAGTGGTTGGGCCTGCGGCAATTCCAGGAACAGATTTATTCCTATCTCGTCGCCCAGCGGCGCCGCGATGAGCAAAAGGAAAAAACCAGATTGGGGATGGTCGCGGAGGCGGATACGAATGTCTTCGAAGCCGCCTTGTACAAACTTGCCGAGCCCCTGCGGGGCGAAGAAAAAACCCTTTTGGAATCGGGAAGCAGCTCGCTTGACCCTTTGATTCAGGTTTGCCGGCTGGTGAGCGCGGCGAGTGGAATACAGGTCGCCCACGTTCCGCGGCTTCAGGAATTCATCAAGCATCGCGATCCGGTGAGCGCCTTTGCGCAGGCGGCCCGCCTCCGC
>JASHTZ010000638.1 GCA_030040295.1 Terriglobia bacterium
ATCTGATACAAGATTCCGATGGCGTTTGGGTGAGTGGAAAGATACTGGCGCGACTTCTCGACGCCGCCCACGAAGAAAATCTTGGTCAGCGCCTCCGTCTCAACCCCTGTGGGCACGGCAGCAACCGTTGACAGCATGCCCTGCACCGGCCAACCGGTGTGCGGGTCCATGATGTGGCAATAAATCTTCCCGCCGATCTCGAAAAACTTTTCGTAATTTCCCGAAGTTGAGAGCGCGAAGTTCCGAAGGCGCAACACATCCGCCGCTTTGTCCTCGCGGAAGGGATCGCGCACGGTGATTTTCCATCCACGCTCGCCGGGCGGCGCGCCCAGCGCATAAATGCTGCTTCCGCCGCTTGAAATCAGCGCCGCAGCGACGCCGTTCGAGCGCAAAATCTCGACGGCCTGATCGACGGCGTAGCCCTTGCCGATTCCCCCCAGGTCAAGCTCCACTCCGGGCTCATCAAATCGAATCGTGCGGCGCGCGGCGTCCAGATGCACGTGTTGGTAGCCAATCGTTTTTTGGGCTTTGGCAATTTCGGAAGCAACCGGCAGGCTTCCCTGGCCGCGGAAAAATCCCCACAGCTTCATGAGCGGGCCCACCGTGATGTCAAAGTCTCCGCCCGATTCGGCGCTGGCATTGAGCGAATACTGAATCAACTGGAAGAGATTCGGCGAAACGGTCACATCGCGCTGCGCGGCGTCGCGATTGATGGCGGAGAGCTCGCTTTCCGGCTTATAGTTGCTCATCTGCGCGTCCAGCCGGTCGATCTCATCGAAAGCCTCTCCCACAACCTCGGAGAGAAATGCCTGGTCGCGGCCATAAGCCACCACGGTGTAAATCGTTCCCATAGCCTGGTGCGAAGCTTCGTAGCGGACGGGAGGACCGTCGGCCCGGGATAAGGGATAAGGAGAAGCGGTATGCGCCGCGCTGGTCAAGAGGGTGAAAAGAATCAGGGGGAGCAATAGCCCTAACGCGGGCGCGGGTTTTGCGGGCGGGACCAAAGGAGTAATGGTACGTCGTTCGTAAAGGAACGAAGGATGAAGTTTGAAAGCTGAAGGAGGAAGTTCAATGTACACTCCCCATTCATCCTTCATACTTCAACCTCCTTACTTCGCCTTTTGTCTCTTACCATTTACATCTTAGATTTTCTTTGAGTCGGGCTCTTTCCCCGGCCAATACACTCGTTGGCCCGAATCAATCGACCGATTCCCGTAGATAACGCCCTGCGCGTCCATCATTCCCAATTCAAACGGCGCGATGACGGGTTTGGCATCACGCACGCTGAGCAGGAAGTTGCGCAGCTCGCTCCAATACGGGTTATGCTGCTCTTCGTAATTGTAGATTCCCATGGACGCGAGCCAGTGCTTGGAGTAAGTCACCTCGCGGTCCATGAATCCAAGCTGGCCGGCCGCAACCGGATCGGGAAACACCGGAATTCCCTGTTGCGGCGCAGTGTTGGTTACGGTCGCACCCGCCCACCAATTTTCCTGGCCATTTCCCGTGGACACTTTGGGCACATCTTCGCGGTAGAACATGCACTTTTCGAGCGCACTGATAATGAGTGTCCCACGGTCTCCCATGATCTGTTCGCTGAAATCGAGGTGCGCGTTGCAAAGAATCGAACTCCAAACCAGCCTCCGCCCGCCGGGATATTCATAAATCGCCTCGACGTTGTCGCAAGTCTCGCGGCCGTCTTTCCAGTAGTCGATTCCGCCTGTTGCATAGACGGAAACAGGCTCAGAATCAAAAGCCCAATTCACCACGTCGATTTGGTGGGAGGCGAGCTCCGCCAGCAGGCCGCCGGAATACTCCTTGTACATACGCCAGTTGATCAGCCGCTCGAATTTCGGGTCGGGCACGGGCCGGCGCCAGTTGTTGTTGCGATGCCACTGCGCGCGCACAAACATCACTTTGCCCAGCGCGCCCTTGCGAATCATTTCAATCGCCACCTGATACAGCACGCTCGAGCGCCGCTGCAATCCCACTTGCAACACCAGCCGGGGATTCGCCTGCGTGGCCTTGCGGATCATTTCGCCCTCTTCTTCCTTGAAGTACATCGTCTTCTCAACGAACACGTGCTTGCCGGCGTTGAGCGAATCCACCACCATCTGCGCGTGCAGATTCAAGGGGGTGGCAATGAGCACTGCATCCATATCCTTCCGATCGAGCATTTTCTGGTACTCAACGTAAGTCTGGGGATTGGATCCGATGGTCTCGACGCCCTTTTTGAGATTGGGAGGATAAATGTCGCAGGTGGCGATGCATTGCCCTTCCGGCAGGGTGGCGAGAAATTTGAGAAGCGTGCAGCCTTCCGTGCCCGTGCCGATAAACCCGTAGCGCACCGAATTGCCGGAACTCTGCGCGCTAAGAATCGCGGGCGCGCCCAGTCCAAGGGACGAGGCGCCCACGGATGCCGCAGTTTTCAAAAACTGCCGGCGTGACACATCTTTCTCTTTCTCCATGATGAAGGCTCCTTATGATTTCCACGCCCCAATAAGGGCGCGGGGGAAAATATCATCGGTGTCATTTTACCGCCAAAGGTGCGCCCGTTAATCAGCAACCTTGATCCAGCGACAAATTGCCCGACGCCGCCTTGCGGGCCTTTCATCTGAGCTATAATTATTGGGGAGGATAATCCGACGTTTTTGAAGTCCATCTTGCGCATTGCTCCTCTGACTGCGCTGCTGTTGCTCGCTGCTCCCGGGTTGTACTCGCAGACCCCTCCTGCCCCACCCGATGCCGTCGCAGCGCAGGCTGCCAGGTTCACTGCTCTTTACAGCGCCATCGAACAGAACTATGTGGAGCCCGTGGATCCGGACCACGCCATCTTCGATGGCGGCGTACGCGGCATGCTCTCCGCCCTCGATCCCTTCTGCGCTTTCCTCGACCGCAACCAGTTCGAGTTGATGCAGGAGCAGGCACGCGGCGAATCGGTAGGCTTCGGCTCGATTCTTTATGTCTC
>JASHTZ010000056.1 GCA_030040295.1 Terriglobia bacterium
TAGTACTACTACGTTAAGTAATTGACCTCTCGAAGGAGAGGTGGTAAGCTCCGGTCCATGACCGAGAGCGAGATCGCGAAATGTCGAAAGCGCCTGGAACGATTCTTGGCCGACCTGATGGAGCCGCTGGGGCGAAGGGAGCGGCGTCACTGGGGCTCGGTCTACGTGCGCGGCCTGTTGCTGGACGGCGAGCGCAAATCGATCGAGCCGATGGCGGCGCGTCTGCCCGAGGGAAACGTGCAGGCGATGCAGCAGTTGATTGGACAAAGTCCCTGGCCTTGGGCTCCGGTTTGGCAAGGATTGGCGCAACGCCTGACCGCGGAGTTGCGGCCCGATCCGGTGTGGGTCATCGACGACACGGGTTTCCCCAAGCAGGGACACCACTCCGTGGGGGTAGCGCGGCAATATTCGGGCACGCTGGGGAAGACGGCCAACTGCCAAGTGGCAGTGAGCCTGCACCAAGCGGGAGGGGAAGAAAGTACCATCCTGGGCTGGCGGCTCTATTTGCCGGAAAGCTGGACGCAGGATGCCCAGCGGCGCGCCGAAGCGGGCATCCCCGCGGAGGTGAAGTTCCAGACCAAGTGGCAACTGGCGCTGGAATTGATCGACGCAGCACAGGCCTGGGGCTTGCGATGCGGGGTGGTGTTGGCGGACTCCGCTTACGGGGAAGTCACAGAATTTCGCCAAGGGCTGGAGGCTCGTCAACTTCTTTATGCGGTGGGTATTCCTTCCACTTTGGGGGTGTGGACACGGGCGCCCCGCCTGCACAAGTTGAAGGCGCGGGGACGAGGGCGTCCACCGAGTGTTTACCATTATGGCGAGCAGCGGCCATGTGCGGTTGGGGAGGTGGCGGGAAAGGCGGGCGGGTGGAAGCACGTGCGTTGGCGAGAAGGGACGAAAGGTTGGCTTGCCTCCCGCTTCTATGCCGGCCGCGTCCAGCCCTCGCACGGGTTCAACGCCGGACAACCGCCGCACCGGGAGGTCTGGCTGCTGGTGGAATGGCCGCCCGGCGAGAAGGAGCCCACCCAATACTTTCTCTGCGATCTGCCCGAGTCCTATACCCTGCGGCGGCTGGTGCGCATCGTCAAAGGCCGCTGGAAGATTGAACAGGACTACCAGCAACTCAAGGAGGAGCTGGGCCTGGACCACTACGAAGGCCGCAATTGGACAGGGTGGCACCATCATGTCACTCTGGTCATGCTGGCGCATGCCTTCCTGACCTTGGAAAGGTTGCGAAGCAAAAAAAACTTCTGGGTGGACCCTGCCCCAGACGCGCCGTGAGATCCAACGCCTGTTGTTCACCTGGACCGGAAATTGCGCATATTGTGGCAGCAGAATTCGCAGGTGCAATCGGTCACCTTAACTTAACGTAGTAGTATTAGGAGGGGCTACAGAAAAGACGACCTCCCGCTCGTACCGATGCCTCGCAATAAAACCGGGTTGGCGTGGACCCTCGGCCGATTTATCCTCCAAGACAAGTCGGTGGTTCTCCTCACCCAGGGCTTAGGTCCACAGCCGTTTCATAACCGAATCGTCTTGCTCGTGAACGAATGGACAAACAGTGCCGCGGAAATGGTGGCGGGCTTTGCCGCCGTGCATAGGCTCGCCACTATCGTTGGAACAAAAACAGCCGGAAATGTACTCGGGGCAGCTAACTTCAAGGTCGGCGGGGGATACGGGGTGCGTTTACCGATATTTGGATGGTATATGCCAAATGGTGACTGCCTCGACGGCGAAGGAGTCTCTCCTGATGCCCTCGTAGAAGTCGATCCGAGCCTTTTGAATGCCGGCGTCGATCAGCAAATGAATAACGCGCTTGAAATCCTAAGCCGACCGGAGAATAGTGGCAGCCTACCTTCGCAAAATTGAAACCATCCGAAATCGACAGTACGTGAACCCACCGCTCCTATGATTGCCGATGATTGAAAGGAAACAGGTGAGAGATTCGAGGATTGCAGTGGCGCGACAAAGTTGATACAGCGCATTAAGATGTGGTCTGACGTTCGAAAGCCCCACTCCACTTTACGCGACAGACAGTCGAACCATAAATTCCATGCGGGGTGACGCTCCAGGAGCGACTTTTCCTAAGTGTGGGATTTCGCTGGCTCTGGCGCGATTGTTGCCACAAATATTTCGCTGGTCCAATGGTTTCTCAAAGTTCATTCCCGTAAGGACCCTCCTATGAACAATACCCTTAATATATAGATTTTCCGCATATTTAGAGAAGATCCCAACCCACAAGAACCCGATCGCGGATGTGCTCACTGAAAAGGCGAGCCGGCGTCCTGCCGGGATATCCTCTCTCTTACAATGTGCTGAATTTGAACAAATTAGGGGCTGGCAAGGTTATCAATTGCCCTCACCCTTGCACAGTGGAGTTTCTCCTAGCTCGCACCGCCGCGTTGTCGTTCGACAGAAGGTTGAGGTCAGTTTAAATAAGAAAAGGAGGCGGAGTGATGGGGTCTCGGAGAACTCATGGAACCCAAAGTCGTTCCGCCTAAGCGTCGAATCGGGATGCCCGTGTGCGAGGTGTTTTCATCATGAATCTTGTCGAACAGAAGAGTGTAAAGGACCACACTGATCGGCAAACCAACTTTGAAGAACCTGTCGATGTGAAAACTGCTGCACGATTTCTTGGTGTCAGCGCTTCACTCGTGTATGCTTACGTCGAGCGAAAGCAGATTCCCCATTTCCGGATGATGGGCCGCTCAATACGG
>JASHTZ010000639.1 GCA_030040295.1 Terriglobia bacterium
CGGCTCGCAATAAACTCCCTCAACCGCCTCTTCGCCGCGTGGCAAGGGCCGCGCCTCCGCGTCGGCAACGGCGGCATCCACTTCCTCGCGTACCTTCCGACCGAGTTCTTCGATTTGCTTCCTATTCAGGATTCTCTTTTCAAGCATCAGCTTTTCGAGGCGCTGAATGGGATCCTTTTTTGCCCACGCCTGCTTCAGCTTCTCGGGCACATAATCCGCCGTGTCGTGAGCGGAGTGGCCCGTCATCCGCATGGTGACGCACTCGAGAAAGGTCGGGCCTTTTCCGGCACGAGCCCGCGAATTGGCGCGCTCCACTGCGCCGTACACGGCCAGCACGTCCGTGCCGTCCACGCTCTCGCCGGGCATCCCGTAGGCGGGTCCGCGCATGGCGAGCGATTTCACCGCGTATTGCTTTTCCACCGGAGTGGAATAGGCGTACTGATTATTGTTGCAGATAAATACCACCGGCAATTTCTGGACGGCAGCAAAGTTCATGGCCTCATGCACGTGGCCGAGGCTGGTGGTGCCTTCCCCGAAGTGAACCAGTGCCACGTTGCCCTTGCCGCGCCTCTTCAGGACCAGCGCCGCGCCGCAAGCCACCGGGGCCGTCGCCCCCAGGGGCGAAATGATGGGGAAAATGCCCAAATCCACATTGCCGATGTGCAGTGTATTCTCGCGTCCGCGAGTTGGAGAGTCTCCGCGTGCCAGCCAGTTGGCCATCATGTCGGCGAGCGAAAATCCGCGGATCAGGAAGACCGAAAAGTCGCGATGAGAGGGAAAGGTCACATCACCCGCGCGCATGGTGAGCGCCGCTCCCACGCCAATCGCCTCCTGCCCTCGCCCCACGTACACTCCGCCCACAATCTTGCCCTGGCGATAGAGCACGTTCTCGATGCGCCATTCCGCCTCGCGCGTGAGCTTCAGGTAGTAGAGCATGCGATCGAGAAGCGGGGCCTCGACACGCGCCGTGCGTACTACCTTCGTTGATGTTCGCGCGCCCGCCATTCGATTACCTGACAACTCCTGGTGAGCTCAGAACCACCTCGAATCCAAATGCCGTTGCAAAATGCTCCACCACTCGGTCCACGGCCTTCTCCAGTTCAATCCGGCGGCCGAGCAGCTTGGCGAGCGACGTTACACCCCTCCCATGCAGACCGCAGGGGACGATGGCTTCGAAATACCTTAGGTCGGTATTCACGTTGAAGGCGAAACCGTGCGAGGTGACCCAGCGCGAGAGGTGCACGCCCATGGCGACGAGCTTGTCGTTTCCCACCCAAACGCCTGCGGCGCCCGGGGAGCGGTCGGCTTCAATTCCGTAATCGCGCGCGGCTCGAATGAAGACTTCCTCGAGCGAGCGCAAGTACCAAGAGATGTCGCGCCGATGCTGCGTGAGGTCCAAAATCGGGTAACCGACAATCTGGCCGGGACCATGGTAGGTCACATCGCCGCCGCGGTCCGTGCGGAAAACCTGGGCGCCACGCGCAGCAAGCCACTCGGCGCTAACCAGCAAATTCTTTTCATCGGCGTTCCTGCCGAGCGTATAGACGTGCGGGTGCTCGAGCAGCAGAAGCGTGTCCGGAATCTGCCCCGCCTTGCGCAGCGCCACCCGTTCCCTTTGCAGTTCCAGCCCCGCGGCATAATCGACAAGTCCGAGTTGTTCCACGTGGCAGAGCATAACAAAAAGTCTAAAGGGTAAAGGTTAAGGCCTAAAAGAAGGAAAACCGTGTTAGTGAGGTCTTGGCTTTTATTCTTTACCCTTAAACCTTTACCCTTTGCAGTTCCCAACGCTTAAATGTGAATCGGCCAATCCACCGCGGCGTGTGCGGCTTCACCCATGGCTTCGGCAAGAGTGGGGTGGGCGTGAATAGTGTGGGCGATGTCGTCAACGGTGCCTTCCAGGCGCATGGCCATGACGGCCTCGGCGATGGTTTCCGTGGCGCGCGGGCCGATGATGTGGACACCCAGAATCTCGCCGTAGCGTTCATCGCTCACCACTTTGACGAAGCCTTCGCGCACACCCAGGATGGTCGCTTTGCTCACCGCCGCGTAAGGGAATTTCCCAATCTTGATTTTATGGCCCGCGTCACGCGCCTGTTGTTCGGTCATCCCCACGCTGCCGATTTCCGGCTCGGTGTAAGTGCAATTGGGAATTTGCCGATGGTTGATGGGTTCGGCGTGCTTGCCGGCGGCATGAGTGACGGCCACGATGCCTTCCATCGATGCCACGTGAGCGAGCAGCGGACTATTCGCCACGATGTCGCCGATGGCATAGACACCCGGCTCATCGGTCTGCATAAAACCGTTGGTTTTGACGAAGCCGCGCTCAAGCTTCACGCGAGTCTTCTCCAGCCCAATGTTGGCGGTGTTGGGAGCACGACCCACGGCAACAAGGCATGTCTCCGCCTCAACAGTCTGCGGCTTTCCTTCACCTACCGTGTACTCCACCGCGACCCCGTTCGCAGTTTTCGCAACCTTCGCAACCTTGGCCTGCGTCTGGATGGCGATGCCTTGATGCTTCAGCGACTTCTCGAGTTCGGCGGAGATTTCCTCGTCTTCGAGCGGCACGGCGCGCGGCAACATCTCCAGCACGGTGACTTTGGTTCCGAATCGATCGAAGATGGAAGCAAATTCAACGCCCACCGCGCCCGCCCCGATGATCACCATGGACTTCGGGATCGCGGGCAGGCTCAAAATCTCTTTGTTGGTCAAAATCGTCTTGGCGTCCGGCTGGAGGCCCGGCAACATGCGCGCTTCCGAGCCCGTGGCCAGCACGATGTTTTTCGCCAGCACGTCGGTGGCGGCCCCGGCGGGATCCGTGACATTAATTTTTCCGGGTCCCGAGAGCTTGCCGACACCGCGGATCGTCTCCACCTTGTTTTTCTTGAGCAGAAACTCCACACCCTTGGAAAGTTTCGTAACCACTTTGTTCTTGCGCGCCAAAATGGCCTGCCAGTCGAGTGAAAAATCCTTCGGAACAATCCCGAACTCTTTCCCGTTTTTGAAATAGTCATAAACATCGGCGTTCAGGAGCAAGTCCTTCGTGGGAATGCAGCCGACGTGCAGGCATGTTCCGCCAAATTTGTCGTCCCTTTCGACAATTGCGGTTTTCAGGCCCAACTGGCCGGAGCGAATCGCCGCAACATAGCCGCCCGGGCCGCTGCCAATCACCACCAGATCGAATTGAGGAACTTGTACCAAGACCACACCTCCCAGTGAAGTCGCGCGTCTACACATTGAAGTGTTCGAAACCGCGAACCGTCATCTTATATGATGAAAAATGGAGGCACAAGGGCGCGGGGTTGTCCCCAGTGCAGTCCGAAGGCGGCCATCATGTGCCTTTGTCGAGAAGGATTTCTAAGGGTTCAGATCGATTTTCTCCACCAGGGCCTTGGCGGCCTTGGAATCCTTCTCGTCTTTAATGGCGCCCTGCTGCTGTTTGAGCCTTTCCTGCAATTTGACGATGGCGTCATGGCGGGTCTTGGCCGCCGCCGCGTCTTCTTTCGAGGCTGCCGGATTCTGCGCGGCCTTATCCAGGCAGGAAGCCAGTTCGCCCAGCATTTCTGTGTGCAATGAAAGTTTGATCACCGCGCTCTTCTGATGATCCATTGTTCCAAAGTCCGCTGCGCTCTCTTTTTTCACCGTATCGATGAAATCCCCCATCGCCTGCTTGGACCCATCCACCATGGAGGTTTCATCTTTGCAAATCTGCGCGAAGAGGCCTTGCGCCCCGAGAAGAAACACTACTCCCACCCACACCAGGAGGGATAATCTCCTTGCCGGTTTCATGGCTGCGCCCCCTTTGCGTTGCCAACTCGATTGCCTGGACCTGCCGAAGGGCAGGTCTTGCCGAATCCCGCGATTCGCCTGCCGGGGATGCTAGCACAACCGCATCATCTTTGCTCTGTTTTCGCCGTGACGAGAGGGGGGAGGAGCTTCGAGACCTGGCAGGCGACCGTGCCCACCAATGCGCCCGCTACAGCGTCGGCTGCGTAGTGGTACCGGCCGACGACCGTGGCGAGGGCAACGCTCACGGCAAGCAACAGAAACAAGGCCCCCAATCGCGGCACATGCTTGCGAACAGCCAGCGCCACCGCGGTGGCCGCGGCCACGTGTCCGCTGGGGAAGATGCACGCCTGCACGCTGTAGTGATCGAGCAGCCAGAAGTTCAACCTTCGCAGCAAAGGCTCGACGTGCGGCCCGGGCACGTCAGCGAAAAGCACGCGTGGCGGCGTAAGCGGAAAGAAGGGATACACGGTATAGCTGAAGAGCATCGCCAACAGAACCGTTGCCCAGAAATCGTCCATGGCGATTTGAGGCTGGACTGAAGCCTTGCGGCCTTCGTCTGCTCGGGCGCCAAAATGGATTGCGGTGACTCCAAACGGCACGAGCGGGTAGCAGAGCTGGTAGGCAAACTCCAGATAGTGCTGGAGCCACGGCGCTCCGGCTTGCAGCACGGCCTGCGCAAAGTGGTTCTGCAACAGAACGCGGTCCCAGCGAATGAAAATGTAATCCCAATGATGCGCGTAATCAGGTGAAAGCAACAGGCCCGACTCGCGATAAGCCACCAGCAGCAGCAATGCGGGAAACAGGTCCGAGGCGGCGATGAGCCACGAACCACGTTCACGGTATCGGCGAAGGAAAACGAGCGTCGCGATCGTCAGTGTGGAGAGCGCCGTGACGATCCCGATTTCTCGCACCTCAATTCGCAGCGCGCAAGCGGCAATGATGACTCCCGCGAAGTAGGTAATGGAAATCCATTCGACATTGGAGAGTCGAAGCCGCGTTTCAAAGCCCGCCGAAATCGGCTGGTGAATAACCATCCCCGCTGAATCAGTTTGAATCATGGCGTTTGCTCCCCGTGGCTGCGGGCATTCGCGCTAACCCCGGCTGTCCATTGCTCGCTCCCCTGCCCACTTATGGCATTTGGCCCTCCAAACCGATGATCATATATCTCATTGCAAAAACAGGACTTAGCGCTAACTTCCCATTCTATTTTGTGCTGTTAGGCGCCGCCTGCACGCGCCATCTGTCGGGAAGGCTCTCCACCCGCTGTCATGGCAATTCGCATTTCAATTCATATTCGCGTAACATTTCAAGTGATACAATCTCCCTGTGCGTCAACGCGTCATCATCATTGAAGACGAACGCGACATTGTTGAACTGGTTCGCTACAACTTCCGCAAGGAAGGCTTCGAAATCGAAAGCTTCTCCCGCGGCCGCGATGGCTTGGATTATCTGCGCCGCAATCCCGCCGACCTTGTCCTGCTCGACATCCTGCTCCCCGACGAAGACGGATTTGAAATCTGCAAGCGCCTGCGCGCGGATGAGCGGATGAAATCCCTTCCCGTTATTTTCCTCACGGCCAAGAGCGAGGAAATGGACCGCGTGCTGGGCCTGGAAATTGGCGCGGACGACTATGTGGTGAAGCCCTTCAGCCCGCGCGAGTTGGTGGCGCGCGCAAAAGCCGTGCTGCGCCGCCAGGAGCGCGTGGCGGAAAAGCGCGAGGTGGTGGAATCGGGCGCACTGCGGCTCGACACGCGCACGCAGGAAGCGACGGTGCGCGGCCGCCCCGTGGAGTTGAGCTCCCTCGAGTTCAAGCTCCTCTACTTCCTGGTCTCGCACCCTCGCCACGTGTTTGATCGTGACCGCCTTCTGGATGAAGTTTGGGGCCGCGACCGCTTCGTTACGCCGCGCACCGTGGACGTGCACATTCGCCGTCTGCGCGAGAAAATTGAAGAGCTCCCCAACCGCCCGCATTTTCTCCAAACCGTGCGCGGCAGCGGCTATCGTTTTTCGCCGGAAGTCCTGGAAGGCGTTGAGGCGTAGATGTAGCGGCAAGCCAAGTTCTGCGAAAACAGCCCCAAAATTCAAAGTGAAACACTGCCCAAGCGCAAAGACGCTGCCTACGCAAAACAGATATAATGTGAATCCAGCGGGCCGATGCCCCTGGTCAATTGTCGTGTGCCTGCTGCCCTTGGGTTGCGCATTTGGAACGACTTGAGGTTTCGGAATTCGGCGGTCAACGAAATCTCGCCAAACAACCGGCCCGGGCCGTTGACGCTTCAAATCCATATTCAGTGATCCAGAGCTCCTAGGCATCAGAGTCCCTCCGTCATGGTCTTTCGCAGCCCCATTTTTCGCAAGCTCCTGGCAAGCGCCTTGCTGCTGATTGCCGTCACCCTTCTGGTTCTGGATTTCCACCTGACGCGCTACACCGCCGCGCACGAGGAGCAGAACGTGGAGCAGCGCCTGGAAGCTGAGGCGCGCATCCTGGAGCAGGAAATGGCGGAGGTGCCACGCGGGCAACTGGAGGATTGGGCGCACGAGGCCTCGCAACGCGCCGATGCGCGCATCACCGTTATCGACCCCAAGGGCGTGGCTCTGGCGGACTCGAATCACGATCCTGAAACCATTGAGAACCACGCCACACGCCCGGAAATCACAGACGCCTATCGCAGTGGAGTGGGCAGCTCCCTGCGTCACAGTCCCACCCTCAATCAGGATCTCTGTTACACGGCTCTGCGTGTGAAGTACCAGGGAGAGCCCGGATACATCCTGCGCCTAGCCGTCCCAATGGGGAGTATCGAAGGGCCCATCGCCGCCGTGCGCTGGCGGATTCTCGAAGCGTCAATTTACGCGGCGCTGGTGGCATTGGTGCTGGGCTATTTCTTCTCGCAATCGTTTACACGGCGCACAGCGCGGCTGCTGGAATTTGCGGAAGGCTTGGTGGGCGCGCACTTTTCGCAGGCGCCGCTGCCCACTGACGATGATGAACTGGGAACGCTGGGGCGCTCGCTCGGTACTGCCGCCGTGCAGCTTCGCACCCTGGTTGACCAGTTGAGCATGGAATCGGCCCGGCGCGAAGCCATTCTGGCCAGTATGGTGGAGGGCGTGGTTGCCGTCGATGGAAATCTGCGCATCACCTTTGCCAACGCTTCGTTCGCGCGCGCGGTGGGGGCGGAAATGCCGATTCCCGCGGGACTGACAGTGGTGGAGTTGGTTCGCACCCCGGAATTGCGCGAAGTCCTGACGCGCGTGCTGACTGCGGGGGAGTCGGTGAAGCGCCGCATGGAGCTGCCCGCCACGGAGCGGGTTTTTGAAGTGCAGGCCGCTCCGCTTACCTCCGGTACGGGGCGCGGCGCTATCGCCATTCTTCACGACATCACTGACCTCGAGCGGCTGGAGCGCGTTCGCCGCGATTTTGTCGCCAACGTTTCGCACGAATTGCGCACTCCCCTCACCGCCATTCGCGGCTATGCGGAAACCCTGCTGGAAGGGGCGCTGGAAGACCAGGAAAACAATCGCCGCTTCCTTGAAATCATCAAATCCCACTCGCTTCGTCTGAACAACATCGCCTCCGATCTGCTCACGCTTTCCGAGCTGGAAGGCGGCCGGTCGCGCTCTGAGCCCGAACCCATCACCCTGCGCGGAGCCGTGGAGTCCGCCTTGCGCACCGTGGAGTCCGAAGCGCGCTTGCGCAGCGTCTCGCTGATTTGGGGCGCCATGGAGGACGCGCAGGTGCTCGGTGACCGCCTGCAAATCGAGCAGGCGCTGGTCAATCTTCTGGACAATGCCATCAAATTCAATCGCCCCGGCGGCGAAGTGCGTCTGGAAGTAACCCGCGCGGGTGACGACCGAGTCCGCATCGCCCTTGCCGATACCGGCATCGGCATTCCTCACGACGATCTGCCCCGCATCTTCGAGCGCTTCTACCGTGTGGACAAAGCCCGCTCCCGCGGCGTGGGCGGCACCGGCCTGGGACTCTCTATTGTCAAACACATCGTCGAACGCATGAACGGCACGGTGAGCGTGGATAGCCAATTGGGCAAAGGCTCCACTTTCACACTGGTTCTCCCCGCGGTCGTGCACGCCGAAGTTCCCGAGCATTCCCAAAAAGTCTAGCCCCCTGCTACCGCCCACTGTCGCGTGTGTCGTGGGTCGCGTAGTGGGCCAGTTTGAGTTCTGTAGCGCGGGTGTCCCCACCCGCGAAGTGGCGGAAGCGTTTTCGTGGGGCCGCAAAGTGCCTGGGGCAAGAAATCGGTACCACGAAGTTGTGAAGAAATTAGGTCAGCAGGAAAATACCTCACGCAAAGGCGCCAAGGCGCGAAGCACCGTCAAGTAAAGAAAGCGCTTCAGCCTTGCGTGACTTTGCGTCTTGTGCCTTCGCGTGAGATTGTTTATTCTTTCACCCCCTCCACGAGCCATTTTCCCCCTCGGAGGTGGTCACAATTAGTTGCCACCTCAGCTTACTCCTCCCTTATAAGCTGGCAGATTCTGTGGTAGTTTCTCAGTTTGAAAAATAGTCGCGTAGGAATGGCCTGTATCTCATTCAGAACCAGGAATAGTTAAAATTTGTGAAATGAGGTGCCACGATGAGGTGGCAAGACCAGTGGCCTAAGGGAGATGAAGTTGCCGGAGCGATTAGGGCCTGACGATCCGTTCCGTGGCCGGCAACCCACCAGTCACGAACGGATGACCGGCCTGCCGTGGGATGCGTCCTATCACGATGGCCCTGCGCCTTGGGATATCGGCCGGCCTCAACCGGCAATCGTTCGATTGGCATCCGCGGGTGGATTTGCAGGAGCAGTGCTCGATGTGGGCTGTGGGACCGGCGAGAACGCCCTTCACGTCGCCTCGTTGGGATTCCCGATTCTGGGAGTTGACGTGGCCGAGACGGCATTGGTGATCGCCCGAAAGAAGGCCGAGGACCGTGGGATCAAGGTTGAATTCGCTGCGGTGGACGCGTTCCAGTTCGACCGTTTAGGGCGCAGGTTTGAGACGGTCCTGGACTGTGGACTGTTCCACACCTTCGACGGCGACGAGCGGCCAGCCTACGTGGCGAGTCTGGCGTCGGTGACGGAACACGATGGAACCCTGTACATCTTGTGCTTCAGTGACCATGGTCCCGACACCGGCCCGCACCCCATCCGTGAGGATGAGTTGAGAGCGGCGTTCAATCCCGACAGGGGGTGGAAGGTCGCCAGCATCGAGCCGGACCGGATCGAGACCACATTCCATAACAACGGCGCGCCCGCCTGGTTCGCGACAATCAGGCGGATCTAGAGGAACATGCTACACGCCAGCAAGCTTTTCGCCCTAGCCATGGAATATGGCATGGCGGAAAGGTGGCCTTTGGACCTTTTGGGGTGAAATCGCCACTTGTAGCCAACTATAGGGCCTTCGATTCATCGCCGATCGGGCGGGATTCCGCGTGCAATAAGGCGGGTTAATCCGTCTTCTCCCCCTTGATGGTCTGCGACTCGTGCGCGCCCTTCATGACGTGAATCAGA
The DNA here is from genome assembly GCA_030040295.1 of Terriglobia bacterium. GTDB lineage: Bacteria > Acidobacteriota > Terriglobia > UBA7540 > UBA7540 > Bog-366. Next base: position 9,291 of record JASHTZ010000639.1, read on the forward strand.
AAACCGTCACCGCCGGGCAGCCACACCTCGGCCAGTACGTAATCGGTCACGTACTCGGTATACGACGGGACAAAGTCGCCGACCGCATCGAT
>JASHTZ010000640.1 GCA_030040295.1 Terriglobia bacterium
AGGCTTGCAGTTTCCTTAGCTCCCACCACTTCCACGGTGAGAGGGGCGGAAGGATGCATCATGGTGGAATTGGACTCCGCCGCGCCCACCACGTACATGGGCTGAGTGATGGGCTTGGCCCAGTCTTCGGCGTGCAGAGTGAAGGTGCGGCTCGATTGCGATTCCGTCACCAGGACGCCGTTCAGGCCGACGTTCACCACGCGCACGCCGGGGGGCAGGTTTCGAACCGTGCAAGGAACGCGGCCCACGAAGCCGTTGCGGCGGTCCACATGAAGCGTCACCTTTACGTCCTGCCCGGGTTCAAGCTCCACCCGGCTGGGGTCAGTGGTGACCACCACATCCGGCGGCGGGACGACGGCGGCAAGCTCGAGCGGAGCATCGGATTCCACCATTCTCACGCGCTCCTTGCCGTTAATCGTGGCGCGCCCTTCGATCTTGAATGCCGCCGGAAGCGACTTGGCCGAATCGCTGGAGTCCGCCGTCAGCAGGATGATGGTTGAGTCCTGTCCGGCAGGAATGCTGGCCGGGCTGGCAGTGATCCCCTTAGGCAGGCCTTCCACACTGATGTCGATTGGCCCTTCATATCCTTCCACGCGGCTGGCTTCCACGGTGACGAGCGCCGAGCCCCCTGCGGGAATATTGGGATTCTCGTCGTCAGCGCGAATTGTGAAATCAGGATTCGCCTCGTGAATGGTCAAACGGTAGGCAAAGTCCGGCCCTTGCATGCCGCGAACATCCTTGATGTGAAGAATATAATCGGCGTCGCTGGGCGCAACAAAGTCCAGTTGCGAATCGGCCCCGTAGCCCGGCCCACCGTCGTCATTTCGCCAGTAAAGGTGAAAAACCGGCAGACCATTGGGTGGAAATTCCGCGTCGGGCGGCAGAATCTCCACTCGATACACCGGCGTGTTCACGGCGTGCGCGTCCGGAGTTGTTCCCAGCATCGCCCAACGCAGACCGTCGGCGCTGCGGAGGCGGACGTCCTCATCGGGCTGGTCGGCGATGTAAACGAGTTTGTCGAGCTCATCGCCCACCATGATGTCATCTCCCTCATGGAAACCGGAGGTGGAAGTCAGGCGGATGCCTGAAGTTCTGGAATCGCGGTCGGAAAGCGTGGTGACCGTCTCGTTCAGGCAGCGAAGCACGGCGCGGGGAATGGGGTTGCCCTGCGCGTCGAGCACTTCAATCACCGAATCGAGTGGCGAACCCAGCCGTGCCGCAGCCACTTCCATGCTCAGACTTTCGCCCTTGGTGGCGTGGAACCGGAAGTAATCCTCATCCGGCGCGTTACCGTTCTCTCCCGAAATGTGTCCGTTGATGGTGACGGGCAGAGAAATTTGCTGTGCCTGAGCGACAGAGTTGTTGGGTTCCTGCTCGGTGATTTCGGGATCGTTGCCCACGGCGAGGTTGACGGAATTCAGCGACCAGCCGTCCGCAGTCTTCACCCTAAGGGGCATCGTGCTCCAGCCGTCCGCGGATTTGGGCGGATCGACTTTCACCTCATTCTGATCACCCAAATTAATTCCGGTAATGGTGACGCTCGCGGGCTCACCGGCGCGAACTCCCAGGGGAAAGACATGAGTGATGTAAGACAGGGGGCCGGCATCGATGCGGTAAAAGTGGCCCATGCCGCCCGACTTCTCACGGTCAGTAACGGAAAGCGTGTATTTGCCCGCCTGGGGCAGCTTGTAGGTCAGCACGGCATCGGCGCGGTTGTCAAACAGGCCGGATTCGGCGATCTCTTCGCCGGAATCGTCCCGCAAAACCAGCAGCGATTCGAGCTGCGAGCCCAGTCGCGACGCCCGCACCTGGAAAACCACTTCTTCGCCCGCTTGGCCATCGAATGGGTATTTATCCACCTGACCGGGAACGGAAATCGTGCCCACCAGCGTGGCAGGCAACTTGATGAGATCAGCCGGCGAGTCGGCGCCCGCGGCAGCGGCGTGGACTTCCGGGAGATAACCTACGTCGAAAGGCATCATGTTGGAAGTGCCGAGCGGCGTGCGGATGCGATACCAGTGAAGCCCCGGGGCCACATCGGCAGCGGCCGTCACCTGGAGGGTGGCCGATTGTTTTTTGCCGCGAGGGACCGGAGCCACTGTGGTGAAACCTTTTTGCACGGGCTCAGGTTCGTCCGTAACCTGGACGACCTTGGCGCTCAGGCCCGGCGTGTCAAAAATGATGTCCTCGATATCCGCAAGGTTGCGCCCTTCGAGCGTGCAGGTCATGGTCGTGCCGCGCTGCATGCCCACCGGCCAGGTTTTGGTGATTTGCGGAGGAATTATGCGATTATCGGCGCGCGTGGGGGGCGCGAGTATCGCCCCAATTGCCAAGAGAATGAATGCGGAAAGAATTTGTCTGCGCATAGATGACCTCGCTTGACCTGCCGTCCCTGACTTCGCTACCCCAATATTACCAGGGAAATTCAGCATTTGCGACGGGCGCTGTAGCGGCGGTCTATCGACCGCCGTAGGGGTGAGGCGCCGTCTCGCCCCTACCATCCGACGCTCATAGAGCGCCGCTACAACCCATTGCGGTCCGCCCTCCCTATCGGCTCGCCGTCTGTTCCGGCGCTTTCTCCGCGGGTCCGTGAGGCTCGAACGCCACCCAGGGTCCCAGGACCTGCTTGAAGGATTTTACGTCATAAAGGCTCACCGTGCCGTTAAAGCGCCCGGCGGCCAGGCGCATGCCGTCCGGGCTAAGGCTCAGCGCTTCCACCCAATCCGGTTGGTGCGCGATGACGCCGAGCGGGTCAAGCGTGGCGGCGTCGCGAAAGCGGATGGAGCCGTCCGAAGAGCTGGTGATAATCATTTTACCGTCCGGCGACCAGGCAATCGCCAGGATCGAATCCTCATCGGCAATCAGGGAACGCAGCAAGTGGCCCTCCGTGTCACCCACTTGCCAGACGTAAATCGTCTTGTCGTATCCCGCGGCGGCAATCTGCTTTCCCGAAGGGGAATAGGCGATGCTGGTAAGGCCGTCGGAGGCGTCGCCGAGCGTATAGAGCCGCTGCCCGGTGGCAATGTCCCAGATTTTCACGCTGCGGTCCTGCGACCCCGAGGCCAGGTGCTTGCCATCGGGGCTGAAGGCCACGGCAAAGACCGCGTCAATGTGGTCCTGAAGGTTCTTTACTTCCTTGCCGGTGGCCACGTCCCACAGCTTCACCATCTTGTCGTAACTGCCGGAGGCGAGCAGCTTCCCGTCATTGCTCCAGGCGACGGAATAGATGCAATCCTTGTGGCCCACCAGTGTCTTGAGCAGTTGGTGCGACTGCACATCCCAAATCTTGATTTCACCGCCGCGCTGGGGAGGGCCGCCCGCCGCCGCCAGCATCTTTCCATCCGGGCTGAAGGCGAGGGAGCGCACGTAATCGGCATGACCGGAAAGCGTGGCCAGAAGCTTGCCGCTGGCGGGATCAATCAGCCGCACTTCCTTATAGCCGCCCACGGCGAGCAGCTTGCCGTCGGGAGAGAATTTTAGCGATGACACGGGCGAGACCACGGCGACTTGCGGTGCGATTTCCGGAATCGCCAGGGGCGCCAGCGTTGTGGCGGCTTCACCGGGAGCCGGGCCGAGCGCGCCGCTATCAATCCAGGCCTTCAGCGTGGCGATGTCTGCGGCGGGCAGGGGGTCGGAATTAAAGGGCATGCGGGGCTGGATTTGTCCCTCGAGCATCTTAACCATGCGGCTGTCATCCGCCTTGCCCGGAACAATCACGGCCCCGTGCGCGCCGCCTTTCATCAGGGCGCCGTAGCTTTCCATCACCAGCCCGCCCATTTTGCTGGCGCTCGAGTGGCAGGCCAGGCAATTTTTCTCCAGGATGGGCGCGACGTCAGTATTGAAAGTAGGAGTGGAAGCCGCGTGAACGCGGAGGGTGGAACCGCCGAGGCACCAAGCAACCAGAATAAGAAGAGAACCCAAACCGGCAATGAAAAGCGTGGAAAATATTCCCTTTTTAGAGGCTGTTTCGAATTGGCGTGAGCGACGTTTTCCTTGAGGAGTCATCTTCCGCGCGTTCGTCGTGATATTCGCCACCTGGGCGGGATAAATGCCATTCTCAATTCCGCACCCGTGATTTTCGTTGGCAAACCCAACCGTCGAGGCCCTGCTTGCTCTTTTCTGCTCTCTCGTCCCCGTTCGCTGACACTAATGATTGAACATGAACTCTTCACTCGTCAGCATGGCCCACCCCAGGTCGTTTAGTGCGGCGCGGCGAGCGGCTTCCGCAGATTGCCCCGGCTGATTCTCTGCGGTCTTAAGATCAGCGACCAGGGTATTCCGCTCGCTGTCCTTCGGATGGCGGCTCAACGAGGAAAGGTAGAGATAATCGACGATCTGATCGTCGGTGAACCCGAGCTTGACCAGCATGCCAATCGAGCTATTCGGAGCGCGCAGCTTGTTGTTCAGCGTATCGCCGTTGAAAATGTGCAGTGCCTGCGTGACCGTGGGCACGGAGTTGCGCTCACTCTCGCGCGTCTGGGCGCGCACGGGCCGGCCGAAAGCCGAGAGGAAGTAGGAACTTACGGCGGTGTCGGGCAATTGCAGGGCGCGGGTCCCAACCGGATACCCATCAAACTTCTCCGGCACCTTGGTGACCTGGGAATAGGCGTCCAGCAGCACCTCCGCGGGCAGGCGTTTAATAAGGTAATGCGACCCGAACTGGTCGTCGGCGGCATTTTCCTTGAGCGGCGTTGAAGAAGCCTGGTAGGTGGCCGACTGCATGATGGTGCGAATCATGTGGTCAACATCAAAATTGTGAGCGACAAAATCCTTCACCAGGTC
>JASHTZ010000641.1 GCA_030040295.1 Terriglobia bacterium
TCTCCTTCACTTCGGCTACTTCGCGATCTTTGAATCCATTTGGAACGGGCAGACCCCGGGCAAGCGCTCGACGCACCTGCGGGTGATTCAGGATTCCGGCCGCCCGATTACTGTTTATGAGGCAGTCGCGCGCAACCTTCTGCGAATTGTGGATAGCTTGCCCGGCCTTTACGGCGTGGCCATCATCAGCGCCTTGCTGAGCGCCAAGAGCAAGCGCCTGGGTGACTACGTTGCGGGCACGGTGGTGGTGCATGAAAAGCCCGCGGTGCTCGAAACCGCAGTTCGTTGGGATCTTGCTGCCTCGCCGGCGAGTTCCCGCTACGATGTTTCGCGCCTTACCCCCCAGGAGTTCCAGTTGATCGAAGCCTTTCTGCTGCGACGGGCGCAACTCGGAACCGACGTGCGGGCGGACACCGCGCGAAAAATCATCCAACGCATTTCCAGCCGCTTCGAGTTCAGCGCGGACGATCTGAAAGACCTTGAAGGCCTCCTCGAAACCCTCGCCGGCGCATACCGCACCCGCGCGCGCTATGGCTAAGCCGGACCCCCAGCGCGGCGAGTTGTAGTATGATAATCCGCTGAAATCGAAGTGCTGACCTGAAGGAAGAATCGCATGGCCCTCGACGACAGAATTCTGGAAACTTTGGGAAGGGTTGCAAAAGCCCCCATCCCCACCGACCGCGAAACCTCGCTCTTTGACACCGGCGTTATCGACTCGTTTGATCTGCTTGATTTCGTCGCCGATCTGGAAAAGGAGTTCAAGGTCAAAGTTCCGGACAACGACCTTCACCCTTCCAAGTTCGAATCCCTGGCGAAGATTTCCGCCTACCTGAACACTCACGGTGCCTCCTAAATGTCCGCAATCCTGGGATTCGGACACTTTCTTCCCTCCGGGGTGATATCGAATGACATGCTGGCGGCGGAGTTTGGCGTCACGCCGGAATGGATTCTGAGCGTGTGCGGCATTGTTTCGCGGCGGAAAGTGGTGGAGGAAGAAAACGTCTGCGACCTTGCTGAGGACGCGGCGCTCAGGTGCCTGCAAAACTCCCAAACCAGCGCGGAAAAGTTGGGCGCGATCATCGCCTGCACGGGAACTCCGCACCGCCAATTTCCAGGGGTATCCGCTGAAGTCCAAAAGCGAATCAAGGCGGGAACGATTCCGGCTTTTGATTTGCACCTCGCCAGCATCTCCGGGTTGTTCGGACTGGCGCTCGCCTCCCGCATGTGTGAGCAGTGGGGGCCGACGCTGGTGGTGGCTGCGGAAACCATGACCAGCGCGCTGGCGCAGGGACCGCGCGTGAAGGAAACGGCTATCTTATTCGGCGATGGCGCCGGTGCCTGCCTGGTTGCTCCCGGCGATGGCCCTCTGGCGATTCGCGACGTTCAGGTGGCGAGCGACGCCACTTTTTCCGACGCCCTGCGCATGGATTTCGGATCCACGCTCCAAATGGACGGCCGCACCGTCATCATGCACGCCGCGCGCAAGCTCACCCGCTCAGTGGCTGAACTGCTTGAAAAAAATTCCCTGCGCGTGGACGACGTTGGACTCTTCGTGTTCCACCAAGCCAACCTGCGGTTGCTCGAAAGGCTCGTGCAGGAGCTCAAAATCGATCGCGGCAGATGCTTTATCAATGGCGATAAGTACGGCAACACCTCCTCAGCCTCATGGCTGATCGCGGCATCAGAAGCTCAAGCTGCCGGATTGCTCGTGCCTGGGACAAAAGTGGTGATCGCGGCATTCGGAGCCGGGCTGAGCTGGGGCGCGGCGCTGGTTGAGGTGGAGAGCGCATAATTTCGACTCGGCGTGGAAGCAGGTACGCGGGTTAGGATGAATTGGAATCGCCCACAAAAGGATCCCGCCGCGACTCAGCTTTCCAACTTGAATTTCGTCGACGCAAGGCCGTAGAGGCGCCGCCAGACAAATCGATTGATTGTGACCACCATCGCGGCCATGCCGATGGTTGCGGCCAGGAGCATGGGGAAGTTTCCTGCGTCCGTCGCCTGGCTGATCACGGCGCCCAGCCCCACGGTGGAGAGAGTCTTGCCCTGGAAACGGAAATACTCCGCCACGATGCTGGCATTCCATGCGCCGCCTGAGGCGGTGATGAATCCGGTGATGAGGTAGGGGAAAATTCCGGGCAGAAGTAATTTGCGCCAACGTTCGACCCGGCCCATGCGGAAGATGTCGCACACTTCCTTCAGGTCGGTGGGAATGGCGGTGGCGCCGGCGATAACGTTGAAGAGAATGTACCACTGCGTGCCCAGCAGCAGAAGAAGAATTGATCCGACGCCCATCCCGCCGCCGGCCCTGACCAGGATGAGGAGGATGACAGGGAACAAGGCGGTGGCCGGCACCGATGCGGCAATTTGAGCAAGGGGTTGAATGAGCGCGGAGAGTTTCGGCCGCAATCCCACATAAACTCCTACAGGAATCGTCCACAATCCCGCCAACGCCAGCGTGGCTTCCACTCGAAGAAAGGTTGCGCCCGCGCCTCGCGCGATTCCCCAAGCCTCCGCGCTCGATACCGCAACGAGCATCTGGCCCATACGGAAAACGGCATAAGCGGTGGCGGCAAGCCCCAGGCCCATCAAGGCTCGCCACGTCCATCGTGTGAGGTCGCGATCCTGCGCCTTCCCCGTGCGCGACGCGGCAGCGCGAGAAAAATAAAGATTCAGCGCTTCGCTCGCCGGCTGCAGCGTGAGCCGCGCAGCAAGCGGAAGAAGCTTGGAGCGGCGCAATAAATCCAAAATCGGGGAATGCGCGGGTTCGGCAGATTCCACTTGCTCGAATTTGAATTTCTCCGCCCAGGCGATGACGGGGCGCCAGACAAACTGGTCGATCAGCACGATAATCGCCACCATGACCGCCAGTCCCCAGGCGATGGCGCGAGTGTCGCCCTGGTTGGCGGCGGTTTGGAGATACGAACCCAGCCCGGGCAGCCGCAGATCGCGATTCCCCAGCGTGAACATTTCGCACGCCATCAGAAAGAACCATGCGCCGGCAACTGACATGATGGAATTCCAAATCAGCCCAATCGCCGAAAAGGGAAGCTCCATTTGCCAAAGCCGCTGCCACCAGCTCAGGCGATAAACCTCCGCCGCTTCGTGCATCTCCCGCGGAATGTTTTTCAGGGAGGAGTAGAAACTGAAGGTCATGTTCCAAACCTGGCCGGTCAGAATCAGAACAATGCACCCGAGTTCCGCGCCGAGCTGGCTGTGCGGAAACAAACCGATCATGGCGATCATGACGGGTGGAAGGAAGCTGAGCACGGGAATGGATTGCAGAATGTCGAGGAGCGGAATCATCAGCCGCTCGGCCCTGGCGTTGTAGGCCGCAACGTATCCATAAACCAGAGTGAAGCCCAGGCTGAGGCAGTAGGCGATGGCAATACGCGTGACGGAGAAGAAGGCGTATTTGGGCAGAGCGCCGGGATCAAGCTGAATTTCCGCCTGCGTGTTGACAGGCCCCACGCCATAGCGTGCAAATACCAGAAGCCCGTAAAAGATTGCCAGCCCGCCCATCAGAATCGGCAGGTCGCGCAGCAACGAAGGGGCTGCCGCGGGAAACTGTCCCCAGGGGGGGACTCCGGAAGAGGCTTTGGAAGGCGCAGGCATTATGATTGGCGCAGCAGGTCGCGCTTTGAGTCGCTGGCGTGTTCAAGCCGGGCCAGAGAGAGCTTGTCGCTTTCTGCGTCGTAAGAAAACATTTCGCCATAACGGCCCCAGTTCAGCGCGGTCTCGATCTGTCGTTGGGTCTCTTCCGCGGAAAAATGCTCGTCTAAAATGTCGCGAAAGAATTCGAGCGGCATGGCGCCGTCGGATTTGCTGGCCAGGCTGATGCGAATCTGCTGAAGAAGCGTGGCATGGGCCAGGGCAGCGTCGCGAAAGAGCACCTTGCGCGTGGGGATATCGGCATTCGCAAACGCCCGCCCCGCTTCGGTGATTTCCACATCGCCCTTTTGAGTCCGCGCAAATCCCAGCAGGGTTGCACCTTCGAGGATGGGGAGTAGGTCGTTTACTTCCCAATGAAGTTCGTCGGCAACGTGATACAAATCCTCCTTGCCGCCGCGGTCATTCACCAACTCCAGCAATCCGGCAATACCGCCGGGGCGGGCGTGCGGCAGCATGGGGTAGGGAGGCTTGGCCGCGGGGGCGGAGGGCAGAGCCGGCTCAATTTCAGGCTGCGTCATCAGCTTGTAAATGTAATCGACGTAGACCAGAAACTCGGCGGAGTTGCGGTTGCGTGGATGCTTGAGCGGAATCCGGAAATCGGCGCGAATCCGCGCGGGGTTGCGTCCCAGCACCAGGATGCGGTCCGCCAGCGTCGCCGCTTCTTCAATATTGTGAGTCACCAGAAAGATGCTCCGGGTGGGGATTTTCTTTCCGAGCCACAGTTCCATCAGCTCGCCGCGCAGATTTTCCGCGGTCAGAACGTCGAGTGCCGAAAAAGGTTCGTCCATAAACAGAATCTCCGGCTCCAGCGCCAGCGCCCGAGCAATCCCCACGCGCTGCTTCATTCCGCCGGAGAGCTCCTTGGGGTAAGCGGTTTCGAACCCTTGCAGCCCCACGGCGTGAAGGGCGCGCACGGCACGGTTGTGGCGCTCCTCGTGCTCCATGCCGCGCGCCAGCAGTGGAGTCTCCACATTGTCCAGTACGCTCAACCAGGGAAACAGCGCGAAGCTTTGAAACACAATCGCCAGATTGGGAGCGCAATCGTGCAAAGGCCGCCCGTGCCAAAGCACAATGCCCTTGGTAGGCGGGATCAAGCCCGTGAGAATTCGCAGAAGCGTGGATTTTCCTGATCCGGATGGACCCAGAAGAGCGGTGATCGTGTCAGCCTCAAGTGACAAATCCGTGGGGGCGATCACCTGAATCTGGTGGCCATCGGGCTGGAGAAAGGATTTCTCAACTTGCACGGCCTCAGCAATGGGCTCGACCGCCGGAGGGCGCTTGGAAACTGCGCCCGCTGCTTCCACTGCCACGCCTTCGCCGCCTGCAGGCAAAGCCTCGCCGGAAATTTCATCCATCAGGCGCTGCCAGGCTTCTCCCGGCAATTCATCCAGAAACTGGAGGCGCTCGCCGGGGGGCATTTTGTTGACGATGGCGCGCAAATGCTCCAGTGACCGCGTGTGGAGCAGGACGTACGAGTGGTAATACGGAAAGCGGCAGATCAAAGCGGCGGCGAAATCATCCGGTAAAATGCGGAATAGAACCTGTTGTTCTTCAAATGCCAGGCCCATCATCAGCTCGGCGGCCTCAGCGGGATCCAGCTTTTGCAGCGTGGCGACGGCGCTGTCCCAATCTCCGTGAGAAATCGCCACATGCACTTTATCGGCGGCCGGCGAGTTCATTCCGCGGACCTCAAGTGGGAATTAAGAATTGCCATGGACATGGCCCGCCAGTGTACACCACCGGAGCGATTGGGGAAACCTCGCGCCATCTGCAAGATAGTCATCCGCGGGGGGGCGGGGATGCATCATAGGTTATGGCGCGCGCTGGCTGACCTTGGAGCACTGACGCACCCACCGGGGACGAAAGCGAAGGAAGGAAATAACGGAAGGATTCCGCCGCCCGAACCGACCCTCGAACTGCAAGAACCCCCCTCGCGGCGTCCCCACCCGGTTGACACGGGCTTCCGCAGGTATATCGCGACGTGATATTATCGATGAGATTTCAAGCAGGGCTGGACTACCGATGAACATTTCTGAACCATTTATTCGGCGGCCGATTGCCACAACCCTCCTCACCATCGCCGTGGCGCTTGCGGGGGCGGTGGCCTTCCGCCTTCTTCCCGTGGCGCCCCTGCCGCAAGTAGATTTTCCAACTATCAACGTTTCCGCGACGCTGCCGGGCGCCAGTCCTGAAATCATGGCCTCGGCGGTGGCGACTCCGCTGGAGCGGCAGTTCTCACGCATTGCAGACGTTTCGGAAATGACCTCATCGAGCACGCTGGGATCGACTTCCATCACTCTGCAATTCAACTTAAATCGGGATATCAACGCCGCAGCCCGCGACGTTGAATCCGCAATTAATGCGGCCCACGGCTATTTGCCCACCAATCTCCCTTCCAACCCCACTTACCGGCTTTCCAATCCGGCTGACGCTCCCATTTTCCTTCTCACGCTCACCTCCCCGGTGCTGACGAAGGGGCAGATGTATGACGCCGCGGATTCGATCCTCGCGCAGAGGCTCTCACAAATTAGCGGCGTGGGGCAGGTCGTCGTAGGAGGGAGCGCGCTTCCGGGAGTGCGCGTCGAACTGAACCCCACGCAGCTCAACGAGTACGGCATTGGACTTGAAACTGTGAGGTCCGTGTTGGCCAACGCCAATTCCAATACGCCTAAGGGTTTCTTTTCCGACGGCTTTAGGCGTTGGGAAGTGGGCGCTAACGACCAGTTGTTTAAGGCTAAGGATTATCGTCCCCTGATCGTTGCCTATCACAACGGGTCCACGGTGAGGATCAGCGACATCGCCGATGTCGTTGATTCGGTGGAGGACCTTCGCAACGCCGGATACGCCAATGGGGGCAGGCCCTCCGTTCTAGCGATCATCTGGCGGCAACCCAACGCCAATATCATCGACACAGTGGACCGCATCCGCCAGCAGCTTCCCTTCCTGAAGGCTGCCATCCCACAAGGCATTGACGTTGGCGTGGCCATGGATCGAACCGTCACCATCCGGGCGTCCGTTAAAGACGTCGAAAGAACCCTGGTGATTTCGGTGATTCTGGTGATTTTGGTAGTTTTCGTTTTTCTTCGGAATGTGCGCGCCACGATCATCCCCAGCGTCGCCGTCCCCGTATCGCTGATTGGCACTTTCGGGGTCATGTACCTCCTGGGATTCAGCCTGGATAATTTGTCGTTGATGGCGCTGACGATTTGTACAGGGTTTGTGGTGGATGACGCCATTGTGGTCATCGAAAACATTACGCGATATCTCGAAAAGGGAATGGCTCCCTTTGAGGCCGCCCTCAAAGGGGCGGAGGAAATCAGCTTTACGGTTTTATCTATCAGCATTTCATTGATTGCGGTTTTTATTCCCCTGCTTTTGATGGGTGGCATCGTGGGCCGTTTGTTTCGCGAATTCGCCGTCACCCTTTCCGTCGCCATTTTTATTTCCATGGTGATTTCACTGACTACCACGCCCGCAATGTGCGCGCACCTTATCCGCACTCACGAGAAGCACGGCAGGCTATACCTCATGGTTGAGCGGGCATTCCAATGGGTCGTGGATGCTTACGGAAGATCCCTGTCCATCGTTCTCCGTTATTCTGCCGTCACCTTGGGCGTACTTTTGGCCACGGTGGCGCTCACGGTTTATCTCTATATCCATGTGCCCAAGGGCTTCTTTCCGCAGCAGGACACCGGTCGAATCGTGGGCGCGATACAAGCCGACCAGGACACCTCTTTTCAGGCGATGAACAAGACTCTGCTGCGAATGGTCAACATCGTTCAGACGGACCCGGCCGTGGATGCGGTGGATGGATACGTGGGCGGAGGGACCATGAACGCCGGGCGGATGTACATTTCTCTCAAGCCCCTGGAAGTAAGGAAAGTCGGCGCGGACCTGGTGATTGCACGATTGCGCCCCAAGTTGTTGAGCATTCCCGGCGCCTCGCTCTATATGCAGTCTTCACAGGACGTCCGCGTGGGCGGCCGATCGAGCAACGCGCAGTACCAATACACCATGGTGAGTGATAATCTGCGGGACCTCACCCGATTTGGGCCGCAGATGCTGAGCGAACTGAGGACCATTCCCCTGATTGCCGACGTCAGCAGCGACCAGCAAAATCACGGGTTAGAGGCCATGGTTGAATACGATCGTAAGACCGCCGCGCGCTTCGGAATCTCCTCCCAGTTGATGGACAATGTTCTGTATGACGCCTTTGGCCAGCGCCAGGTATCCACCATGTACGGCTCCTTGAACCAATATCACGTGGTCATGGAGGCCGCTCCGCAATACTGGCAAAATCCCCAATTTCTGAATCAGATTTTTGTGGCGTCTCCCGGGGGAGGCGAAGTTCCGTTGGGTGCAATCGCTCATCATGCCCCCCAAACCGCGCCTCTGGCCGTCAACCACCAGGGCCTCTTTCCCGCGGTGACGATTTCCTTCAATCTGCGCCCCGGAGTGGCGCTGAGCGACGCGGTGGACGCGATCAATGCCGCGGCAACCCGCGTCCGCCTTCCTGCGAATATGACCACGGGATTCGCCGGAACTGCGCAGGCTTATCAACAGTCCCTGGGCACGGAGCCGCTGCTGATCGCCGCCGCGCTGTTCTCCGTCTATATCGTGCTCGGCGTGCTGTATGAAAGTTATATCCACCCGGTCACCATCCTTTCCACTCTGCCCTCAGCGGGAGTCGGCGCCTTGCTGGCCCTGATGCTCACGGGGACGGAGCTTTCCGTCATTGCCATCATCGGAATTATTCTGTTGATCGGAATCGTCAAGAAAAACGCCATTATGATGGTGGACTTCGCCCTGGCGGCGGAGCGGACGGAGGGGAAGAATTCGCGCGATTCAATTTATGAGGCGTGCCTGCTGCGCTTCCGCCCCATTTTGATGACCACCATGGCAGCCATCCTGGGCGCCGTGCCCCTGGCGGTGGGGACGGGAACGGGTTCGGAATTCCGCCGCCCGCTGGGAATTGCCATTATCGGAGGGCTGACGGTGAGCCAGTTGCTGACCCTCTATACAACACCCGTGGTCTATCTCTATTTTGACCGGTTTCAGGAATGGTGGCGGCGGCGCCTCCACGCGGAACGCCGCGATTTGAGCGACGATCTGTCTTTCGAAGCCTAACGCGTTAGAGGGCGTGCAGCCAGGCGAGCAGGGCGTCCGCGTGCTCTGCAGGCACTCCCTGTGCCCACCGGCATTCACTTCCTTTGAGCAGCAGCAACACCGTCCCTTCCGCGCTTGTTCGAATGAACTCTTCCTCGCTGGAGCCCTTGTCCGCAGTAAGGCCGGGATACCGGTGGGTCAGAATCCCGGAATAGTCCCGGAAAAACTGGTGTGCCGCTTCCGTACTCGCCCATTGCACGCGCGCAACGAGAGTGTATCCTTTCGTATCCGGGTGCTCGTAGAGCAGATATCGGTCGGCCACCCACGCCGGGCTGAGCGATTTAGCTTCGTCGTCGGAATCAAGCTGGCCAAGGAGGGAATAATATCCGAGCTCGCCCAGGGTGTTCCCGTGAAGAAAGCGCAGATTGGGATTTCCTTCGAGCGCGCTTGGATGGGGCAGCTTGACTTTCGGAAACTCCTGGTGATCGAAATACGTCTGGGGATCAAAAATTTGTTTAGTGTTCTCAGGCGGATGCTCGAAAAGCGCACTGAGACCTTTCCACCCGCCCGCTTCCAGCCCCGCCTGAATGAAGCCCGCGCCTTGAACGTAGGGGAAAGTAGCCTGCATGCGGAAGAAGTATGGGGCGTGTGAATAGGCGGGGAATTCGTCAAACTGTTGGTGCACGACTTCATCCATGAGCTCGGAGATTGAAGGCAGACCCGCAAGGCCCATCGCCCCGGTCATACGCTGAAACATGGCGACGGTGGCCTCCCCCTCTACTACCGCCTGCCGTGCGTCGGTGGCATCGTCATCATCGCGGGCGCCGTGAAGGTATGCCTGCAAGTCCCAGCTTTGATCCTGCAAGGCGTGGGTGAGCTCGTGGGCAAGAACCAAATCTTGAGTGTCTTTCGGAGTCCAGTCCGCAATGAACATGGTTTTTCGCTTCGGATCATAAAAACCTGCCGCCTGCTCGGTGTAGAAATTGATCAGGAATTTTTCCAGGTTGAAGTCCGGAGGCACCAGCCCCAGCGCGCGCACCAGAGCCTCCTGGGCGTGCAGATCCTCCGGCTTCATCTCTTCGTGAAGGTTTTCGACCAGGTATTTTTCTATTTCCGGCCGGCTGATGATCTGCTTCTTCACGGGCGATTTGATGGGGAGGCCGGTAATCTGGCTCATTTGATGAAGTATTTCGTCGGCCTGGGCGAGGATGTCCTGGGAATGCTGGTCCTGTGCGATGGCGACGGGCGCCAGATTCAGTGGGAGAACAAGCAGAAGGATCGGCCAAAAAAAAGCTCTCATCACAGAGATCACGGAGGAACTCACAGACAGATTCCTCTGTGGTTCTTTGTGGGCACTGTGGTGAGAGCTTTTCATAAGCATTGAACGAGACTATCATAATTATCAGCGCGGGCAAGCCGGGTGATCGCTGCTTCGCCTTAGCGTTCCGATGCACGTGGTCGGAACAGGCAGGGGCGGAGGAGAGGAAAGTCCGAACTCCGCAGGGCAGTGTGCTCGCTAACGGCGAGGGCCGAGGGGGGATTCCCGATTCGTCGGGGCGTACGCCCTCGGTACGGAAAGTGCCACAGAAAATATACCGCCCGTCTTTTGACGAGTAAGGGTGAAATGGTGCGGTCCCGCTTCGGCGGGAATTAAAGTAAGAGCGCACCGCTTCGGTGGCGACATCGGGGGCAGGGCAAACCCCACACGGAGCAAGACCAAATAGGAGGGGAGGGGCGGCCCGTCCCGTTACAACCCTCGGGTAGGTCGCTGGACCCCGCGAGCAATTGCGGGGCTAGAGGAATGATCGCCGTTCCGCCTTCGGGCGGAATACAGAATTCGGCTTACAGGCTTGCTCGCGCGCTTCAGTCAGTTCCAATCTGAAATGATCTGGCCGGATTTTCGTGAACGCCGTATTTGTGGAGACATGTCTATGCGCACTCGTGCTTTGAGGTTAATCCTGCTAGCGGTGATTTTCATCCCCTTGGGTCTTTTGCGCGCGGCGGATTCCTCCGGCGACGACGCTTTCTTGGGCCGGTGGGACATCATGGCGACGGGCACCCGATCAGGACTACCGCGAATTTGCTGGCTGGAATTGAGGCGCGAGGGAGGCGTGCTGAAGGGCCGCTTCAACGCCGGCGGCGGCGCGGTATTCGATCTGCCGCAGGTGATGATCAGCAATGGCCAGTTGGGGTTCCAGTACCCAGGCGGGCGGCCACCCCATCAGTCACCGCAAGTGTGGCAAGCGACGATGAAAGACGGCCGCCTGGTGGGCATGGCGCTGGTGAACGGGCAGACGCTCCCCTGGACGGGCGAGCGCGCGCCTGTGTGGCCTGCCGCCCCGCCCGCAGTAAAGCCCGGCGAGCCGATTGAACTCTTCGACGGCAAGGACGTTTCCGGCTGGCTCTGCCAGGATCCACACCACCCCATGGGCTGGTTCGTCAAAGATGGCATTCTGATGAACGAGGGCAGGAACGCCTGCAACATTTATTCGAAGCAAAAGTTTGAGAACTTCACCTTGCATGTCGAGTTCAACGTCGATAAGGACAGCAACAGCGGCGTCTATCTCCGGGGCCGGTATGAAATCCAAATCCTTGATGACTATACTCGTCCCATGGATGTCCATAGCCAGGGCGCGCTTTATGGTTTCGTCGTTCCTTCCGCCAAAGCCGACAAACCGGCGGGCGAGTGGCAGACCTTTGACATCACCCTCATTGCCAATCGCGTCACCGTGATCGAGAACGGGACCAAGATCATCGATGGCGGCGAGGTGCCGGGAATTACGGGCGGCGCGCTCGATGCCGACGAAAAGGGGCCCGGGCCCATCATGCTTCAAGGCGATCACGGGAAGGTGGAGTTCCGCAAAGTGCGCCTGACGCCGTTAATTTGAGAATCGCTATCGCATGGGCGTCTGGATTGTCTTATCCTGCAGGCTTGCGAAAAGAATTCACCACAGAGATCACAGAGGTTTACAGAGATGTCTTTCTCTGTGGTTCTCTGTGTGCTTTGTGGTCAGATGCATTGCCTGAGTCACGGCACGGTCCTGCCGAAACCAATCTTTATGTTGGCAGTCCGCGACGCCCTCCCCTAAGATGAGGACATGGGTCTATTCCGATCAAAATCAAAGAAACTGAGCGCGGTGAAGAAACTTGAAGGCTCCGTCAAATTTCCCGGGGACAAATCCATCTCCCATCGCTACGCGATGCTGGCGGCGATTGCGAATGGGGAAAGTGAAATTCACTTTTTTTCCACGAGCGCTGATTGCCAGTCGACGCTAAATTGCCTGAAGTCGCTGGGCGTCAAAGTGGACCGCAAAGATAACGTGGTGAAGATCGCAGGCGCCGGCCTGGATGGTTTGCGCGCGCCGGCGGGTTCGCTCGACGCGGGGAACTCCGGCTCAACCATGCGCATGCTCTCCGGGATTCTGGCCGGGCAGGCTTTTCGTTCCGTGCTCACCGGTGACGCATCGCTCTCGCGGCGGCCCATGAAGCGCGTCGCCGACCCGCTCACCCAAATGGGTGCGCGCCTCAAGACGGCGGAGGGTGGCTGCCCGCCGCTCGAAATCGAAGGCGGCCGCCTGACTTCCATTCGCTATGAGATGCCGGTGGCGAGCGCCCAGGTGAAGTCGGCGGTTCTCCTGGCGGGCCTGTTTGCCGAGGGCGAAACCGAGGTGGTGGAAAAGCTTCCGACGCGAGATCACACGGAGCTTGCCCTCGAGCATATGGGCGCGGACATCGGCCGCCACCAGCGAACCATCGCTGTGCGCGGACGGGCGCGCCTCGAGGGGAAGAAGCTCTACGTTCCAGGTGACATCTCCTCCGCGGCGTTTTTCATTGTCGCCGGGCTTTTGGCGCCCAGTTCCAATCTCGTGCTTCACAACGTCGGCCTGAATCCCACGCGCACGGCGCTGCTTGACTTGCTGGTTCCGATGGGCGGGCGCGTGAAGGTGGTGAATCTCGAAATCCTGAACGGCGAGCTTCTCGGCGACCTGCACGTGGATTCCAGCCAGCTTGAGGGCGGCGAAATTTCGGAAGAACTGGTGCCGGGATTGATTGACGAGTTGCCGGTGCTTGCCGTCATGGGCACGCAAACGGAGCTGGGATTAACCTTCCGTGGCGCAGCCGAATTGCGCGTGAAGGAGAGCGACCGGCTGGCCGCGATGGCCGAAGGCCTCACCGCGCTCGGGGTGGAGAACCACCTGCTCGAGGACGGTCTCTGGCTCCGCGGCGGCACGCGCCTCGAGGGCGGGACGATCGAGAGCCGCGGCGATCACCGCATCGCCATGGCATTCGCCATCGCCGGGCTCGTGGCGAGCGGTCCCATCGAGATCCTG
>JASHTZ010000642.1 GCA_030040295.1 Terriglobia bacterium
TTGCCCTCCACGTTGTGGGTAACGGCGCACACCACACAATTCGCCCAGCCCGGCTGGCGTTATATTGACAGCGCCTGCGGCTACCTAAGAGGAAACGGAACGTTCGTCACTTTGCGATCGCCCTCAAGCGGCGATTACAGCGTCATCATCGAAACCACGGGCGCCACTGTTTCGCAGCCCTTAAGCTTTCGCGTAACGGGCGGGCTTGCGCAAGGCCCCGTTCATGTTTGGGAGACGAACGCTACTAAGACGTTCGAACACGTCGCGGACCTCACTCTGCAAAACGGCGCCTTCAGCATCACCCCTGACCCCGATTCCCTTTACTCGCTCACCACCACCACCACCGGCCAGGCGAGAGGTACCGCTTCTCCCCCCTCAGTCAAGCCGTTCCCGTTCCCTTTTGAGGAGAATTTTGCGCACACTCCTTCCGGACAATCGCCAAAATACTTTGCCGACCAGGACGGCGCCTTTGAAGTATGGCCCTGCACGGGAAGGCCAGGACGTTGCCTGTCTCAGAAGATCACGCACCTTCCGATTTCCTGGGGCATCACGCCGGAGCCGTTCACCATGCTGGGCGACGCGAATTGGACGGACTATGAGGTTAGCGCCCACGCGATGCTAACCGCTCCAGGCGAGGTGAGCCTCCTGGGCCGGATCGATTCCGCCGACTTTTTTTCCGACACCCGAGCCCGATGGCCCTCAAGCTATATCCTGGTGGTCAGCTCGACAGGCGACTGGCAACTTTTGAGCGCCATCTTCAAGCAACCGACGGTAACTCTTGCTTCAGGCCAGGTTTCGTTTCCGCTGAACGCCTGGCATCGTTTGACGCTGCGTTTTGCGGGATCAAACGTTCAGGCGACGATTGACGCCTCCCAAATTGCCAGCGTCACGGATGGAAACCACAAGAACGGTATGGTGGGAATCGGCTCCGGGTGGAATACGGCGGCGTTCAGCGATATTGCGGTGCGGCCGATACCGAAACGGAACTGATCCTGACCAGCGCAGCACAGGCAGGAGCTTCTGCGCCAAATTACTAAAATTTCAGCAGCCAGTCGTATTCGCGCAGCAGCATCACGATGATTCCGATCACCGTCAGCTCCACGGTGAGGATGGTGATGCGGCGGGTGAGGGTGGGATTCTTCGCCTCGCGTTGAATGATGGGCAGATTGATGAGGGCGCTGGTGAGGGAGGCGAGCACCACGCCCGTTCCGGCCAGTCCCGGAGCCAGTTGCCCCTGGGCCACCATGTTGGCCGCTGCGGCGGAAGTGCTGGCGCTGCTCACCAGGCCCCCCAGAATGCTGATTCCCAGAAAACCGAATTTACCGAGGTGGCGAACGCCCAGCGTGGAGGCCACTTGAATCAGCAGAAAGAGCAGGGCAAAGTTCACGACGTGGCGTATGGAAACGGGTAGCTCAACGTGAATTTCCGCGGGCGTGTCCTTGCTGCGCGGCCGCGAGCGCCCCACAAAAATCAGCGTGCCGATGGCCATCACCAGCAGCGGCGCGGCGGCGGAGGCCACGGCGGCAGGGGCAAAAATCGCCAGGATTGCCAGGTTGCGCGTGAACATCGCAAGGATGGTGAGCAGCAGCGCGGCCACGGCCACTCCCAGCGGCGTGTCGGGAGCGCCGCATGGCCTTGCCAGCTCGGCCGCCGCGGCCGTGCTGTTCACCAGGCCTCCCAGAAAACCGCTCAAATAGACTCCGCGCGTTCCGTAGAGCTTCAGCAGAACGTAGTTCACGAATCCGATTCCCGCAATCACGATCACGATCACCCAGGCGGAGCGCGGGTTGATAAGCTGCCAGGGGTCGATGAAGCGATTGGGCATGATGGGATAAATCACGAAGCCCAGCAGCCCCAGCAGGACCGCGCTGCGAATTTCCACCAGCGTCAGGCCGCCCGCAAATTTCTTGAGCTCCACTTTCCAAGTCAGCAGCATGGTGATGAGAACCGCCGAGGCCACCGGAGTGAAGACATGCCCGACGCCCACCAGGTAGCCGGCCACAAAAACCAGCAGCACGGCCATGGAGGTGGTGATTTCCGGCGGCCGGGAAGCAAGGAAATTCCGCACGTCGTTCGACGCCAGGAGCAGCAACACTCCGGCAAAGGCCACCACCGCCATCCCCACGGGCATGTGGGCGCTCAGCATTCCCAACACGCAAACGAATGCGAAGATGCGCAGGCCGAATTCCTTGTTGGCCCATTCGCGCTCAATCCCCACCAGCATTCCGATGCAAAGTGAGGCGGCGAACTGCACGGCGATGATCGCCGTGGGAATCTTGAGGGTTGCCGCATCTGGATCTTGCCAGCCCATACTGAATACTTTAGCAGTGGCGCCCTTGCCTGGGCGCCGGAATGACGGCCGTCCGGCTTATTCCAAGCTATGCCCGCCTAAGTCTGCACTTCTTCGCCGGGTCGGTGCAACCGAAAAGGCGCGTAGGGGCGCCCTTTGCGGGTGCCCTCCCCACACTACCCGGCCTAAGGAAGGGAACGAGCCCTCTCCCCACGAAATTCTGACTGTACTTCCTGATGTTAAGCCCCAAAATTGACACATCCCAGGTGGTGTGTTAGGTTGGAAATCACGGTGCGGGGGCGATGTTGGTTGGCTCGCGCGCACCGGGTGAGGTGGCCTCTTCGATATGGGCAATTCCGATCGTTTCTTCTTTGACCGCTTTGGACTGACCCAAGCAAACCTTTCAGAATATCTGGCGGCGGCGCTCTCCGAGGGCGGGGAATATGCTGACCTCTACTTCGAGCACACCACAATGTCCTCGCTGCTCGTCGATGAGTCGCTGGTGAAGACGGCTACGGAAGGCATCTCAATGGGTTGCGGCATTCGCGTGGTGGCGGGGGAGCAGACAGGCTACGCCTACACGGATGATCTCGCCCCGGAAAAAATCCTGAAGGCGGCCAGAATCGCGGCGCGAATTGCCAGCGGTCCGGCGCGCGTTTCCAGCGTGGGCTTGAGCGCGCACGACTCGCACCACAATTTTTACCCCGTAACCACGCCCTCGACAGACCGTGAATTGTCGGAGAAGCTGTCCCTGGCCGTGCGAGCGGATGTTGCGGCGCGCGCTTACGATCCGCGCATCAAGCAGGTGCGCGCTACTTACGGCGACCAGATTCGCCATGTTCTGATTGCCGGCTCGGACGGACGCATCGTGACGGATTTCCAGCCGCTGGTGCGCCTGAACGTTTTCACCATCGCTCAGGACGGCGGCAAGCTTCAGTCCGGCTCAAACGGCGGCGGCGGGCGCGTGGGCCTGGAATTCTTCAGCGGCGATCGCGACCCCGAGCATTTCGCCAAGGAGGCCGCGCGTCAGGCCATTGTGCAATTGGAAGCGCGGGAGGCCCCGGCAGGCGAAATGGAAGTGGTGCTCGGCCCCGGCTGGCCCGGCATTCTGCTGCACGAGGCCATCGGGCACGGACTGGAAGCGGATTTCAACCGCAAGGGCATTTCGGCGTTCAGCGGGCGGATGGGACAGCGCGTGGCTTCCGACATCTGCACCGTCGTTGACGATGGCACCATTCCTTCGCGGCGCGGCTCCCTGAACGTGGATGACGAAGGCGAGCCCACGCAGAAAACCGTGCTGATCGAAAACGGCATCTTGCGCGCCTATTTGCAGGACAAGCTCAGCTCCGACATTCTGAAGACCACGCGCACCGGCAACGGGCGGCGGGAAAGTTACGAGCACATTCCCATGCCGCGCATGACCAATACTTACATGCTGGCGGGAAAAGACGAGCCCGGTGACATCATTCGCTCCGTCAAACACGGCTTGTTTGCTGCCAACTTCGCCGGAGGGCAGGTGGATATTACCAACGGCAAGTTCGTGTTCTCCGCCTCGGAAGCCTACATGATTGAGGACGGCAAGCTGACCGCCCCGGTGAAGGGAGCCACGCTGATTGGCGACGGCCCTACCGTGCTGACGCGCGTCACCGCCGTGGGCAACGATTTGCGGCTCGACCCGGGAATCGGCACGTGCGGCAAAGACGGCCAAAGCGTGCCCGTGGGAGTGGGCATTCCCACCATCAAAGTCAGCAGCCTGACCGTGGGCGGCACGGCGCCGCGCGGGGGAACGTCGTTTACTTAGAGGATTCGGGATTTAGGATTCAGGCGCGCCACCCTGTCTCAAACAATTAATCCCTGGATTGGGATCTGCAACTCTCATGGAAAAACAGCTTGAGGAAATCGCCTCCGACCTGGTGAGCCGCGCCATGCGCGCGGGGGCCACTTCCGCGGACGTCACCGTCCACGAGGTGGACGAATTTTCCACGGCGCTGCGGCTGGGCGAGATTGAAAAACTGAAGGAAGCCGAGTCCAAGGCGCTTGGACTTCGAATTCTGCTCGGCGTG
>JASHTZ010000643.1 GCA_030040295.1 Terriglobia bacterium
TTTTGGGCTGCTGCTCGTGATCAACCCCGAGGGAACCGTCATCGCCTCCGTGGGTGCCAGCGTTGAAGACAATGAGGCGCAGCAGTTTTCCGCCGACCGCTCGAATGGCCCGTGGCTGGTGCGCGCCGGCCGCGATTTATACAAGGTGGCGAGCGTGCCGATCAATTTGGGAGATGAAAATCTCGGCCGCTTGGCCGTGGGACGACGATTTGAGCTTAGCCCGCCCGCCGCGCATGGATATGCAGTGCTGACTTTTCGCGACCGAATTGTGGAGAGCACGCTTCCCGCCACCGAGAATGTCGAGGTCGAACACGCGATTGACAAATGCCATCACCAGGATGACGGTTGCGAAATTGATGCCGGCGGCCAGACTTACCTGGCGCTGGAGATGGATCGCGACTGGGTCACTCCCCACTATACGCTGCTGCGCCTGGCTTCCATCGACGATGCCATGCGAGGATTCACCCAAGGTCTGCGTGGGGTTTTTTTGGTCACCGGATTGGGCGGCGTGCTGATGGCCGCGCTGGTTTCGCTGCTGGCTTCACGCTCAATTTCCCGTCCACTGGCCAATTTGGCTTCGGATCTGGAGAGCAGCGGCGAAACCGGAACGCTTTGGGATGAGTTCCGAGTGGACTCCTCCACCCGCGAGGTCAACCTGCTGGCGGGGGCATTGAATCGCGCCGCCGCGGCCCGCCGCCAGGTGGAGGGGGAACTCCGCAATGCCAAGGAAGCCGCTGAGGCCGCAACCAACCGCGTGGAACTGAGTTACGACGATACGCTTGGGGCGCTGGGGGCGGCGCTCGACTTTCGCGACAACGAAACCGCCGGACACTCGCATCGCGTCACCCGCTACTGCGTGGAACTGGCCAAACGAATGGGCTGCAAAGGAGAATTGTTGAAGCATATCGAGCGCGGCGCCTACCTGCACGACATCGGAAAAATCGGCACGCCCGACGCCATTCTGCTGAAACCCGGCAAACTGACTCCCGAAGAGCGCAAAATCATGGAGCAGCATGCGCTCCATGGATTCGAACTGGTCAGCCAGATCGATTTTCTTCAGGAAGCTGCCGAGATCGTCTATTCCCATCAGGAGCGCTATGACGGAAAAGGATATCCCCGCCAGTTGGCCGGTGATCAGATTCCAATGGGGGCCCGGATTTTCGCCGTGGCCGATACCTTCGATGCCATGACTTCCGACCGGCCGTACCGCAAGGCGCTATCGCTTGAAACGGCCCTCGAGGAAATTCACAAGGAATCAGGGCGCCAATTTGATCCCGCCGTGGTGAAGGTCCTGGAAAGCATACCCGCCGGAGTGTGGGACGGCATTCGCAATGAGGTTTCCGGCCTGGGCGGCTCCGTGGTTTCCAAGCGGGCGGATCTCGACGCCACGGTCACCTGGAAAAAAGAGGACGTGCAGCTCACGTCAAAGTGCGTAAATATTCGCGAGAGCGGGATGCTGCTGGAAAGCCCCGGCCCGGTGGCCCTGGGGCAGGAATGGGAGCTGGAATTCCTCATTCCCACTTCCGCCGAGCCGCTCAAAACGCGCGTGCAAATTATGCGCAAGGAGGCACGCGGGATCGGCGTGAAATTCATCGCGCTCACGCGCGATGCCCGGGAAAGCATCCGGCGCTACACGGGCGCGGCGGTCAAGGAAGCCGTTGCTTCGTGAAGGAGATCGCGCATTGTCGAGACCGGACGATCCGAACGAGGCGAGCGATTCGCGCCAGCCAGCGGGGGTGCGACGATTCCGCGCCTGCGTGCTGGTCCTTGCACTGTTTGCCTTCATCGTCTCCCTCTGCCCCAGCGTCGCGGCGCAGGATGCTGAATACGGCGTAGCATTGCCCATTACCTTCTCGGCGGGGTTCCTCAATACCCAGCGGGCCCAATACGATGACCCCACGGCGCCGCGAGATTTCGGAGCGTTCCGCTTGTTGGCCTTGCCCGAGATCAAACTGGGCTCCCACTGGTATGGTTACGGCGCCCTGCAATTGCGCCTTACCCCCTATTTCTACCAGGACGCGTATGAAGATGTGCGGCAAATCAAATTTGACACGCTGCAAGCCTTCCTGGGTTATTCGCGGACATGGAATCACACGGCTGTGGGTGTAAAAGTTGGAAAATTGTCGTCGGCGTTTGGCGCCTTCCCTCTGCACTACGACGACATGGTCAATCCGCTCCTCGACCAACCCCTTCAATACAACTATCTGCTGCTTCAGCCCACGCCGGGGTCGAATAGCGCTTACGGACTTTCGCCCGTGACACTTTATGGTCTGCCGGCAGCGGAAATCGATTTCTCGCGCAATCATCTCGACATGCGCTTTCAGCTCATCAACAGCAGCCCTTATAATCCCCGGCAGTTTTTCGCTTCAGATCAGCACGCGCAGTGGACCGCGGGCGGGGGGTACACGATCATTCAGGGGCTTCGCGTAGGGATATCCGCCTATCGCGGTCCCTGGCTTTCAGGCTCACGCGCGTCTCTCATTCCATCCGGCTTAACGTCTGGAGATTATCCCGCCAGCGCTGTGGGATTTGACGTCGAAGCCGCGCACGGCCGCTGGAGCGTCACGGGTGAGTGGGACAGGTTTGTTTTCGATTTTCCGCATGTGACTACGCCCGCTCCCGTGAAGATGGGATATGCCGAAGTCAAGCGAGTCCTTACGCCCCGCTGGTATTCCGCCGTACGCCTGAATTACCAGACCGATGGCTATTCCGTAACCGACGGCGTAACAAGCGCCACGACCGCCTTTCCCAATCGACAGTACTATGAAGTGGCGGTGGGGTTTCGCCCCGACCGATTTCAACTGCTGAAAATTGGTTACGAGTGGGCCGAGGTTCAAAACGGCGAGGTCAATCACGATAATGTATTCGGCATCCAATTCGTAACCTCTTTCAATGGGCTTTCAAAGGCGCTGAAATAACCGTGTTTCCAGTTCCGGTGCTCCACTATTGGGGCGCACAATGGGAGTTGACGCCCATGGAGGGGGCAAGTAAATTGATGTGCGCACCCGCAGTTTCCACCGCCGGCTAGACTTACGCAATTAGGTTTCTTCTGGGGGTGAGGCTTAGAACGTCATGCAACTGCGACGAGACCCGATCACCCAAAGCTGGGTGATCCAACAGACCGCGGAGCATTCCTGGGCCGAAAGCGGAATCTGCCCTCTTTGCCCCGGACACGAATCTCTTTGCCCCCCGAACCTTTATGTCTATCCCCTCTCTGCTGCAAAGTGGCAGGTCCGCGTGATTCCTCATCGCAATCCCATTTACCAGATTGAGGGAGAATCGGCGCGGCAGGCCGAGGGGCTTTATGACAAGATGCGCAACCTGGGAGCCCACGAGTTGGTAATCGAACATCCCGACCACCACAAGCAATTTCCGGACCTCTCCGACGAACAGGTGATTCAGGCACTGCGCGCTTACGTCGCCCGCATCACGGACCTGAAGAAGGACACTCGATTTCGCTACGTCTCGCTCTTTCGCAACTTGGGGGCCGAGGCGGGCCAGGAATTAGAGCACCCGCATTCGGAAATCACCGCCACGCCGTTCATTCCGCGGCGCAGCGCCTACGAATTGCGCTCAGCACTTACCCATTATGAAAACAAGGAACGCTGCCTTTTCTGCGACATCATCAAGCAGGAACTGGACCAGCAGGCGCGGACCGTGGAATGGAACGAACTCTTCGTATCCTTCTGTCCGTTCGCTTCGCGCGTCCCCTATGAAACCTGGGTCATGCCGATTTACCATCATGCTTCATTTGAAGAGGATGTCACCTCGCCTGAGAAGGAGTTGCAGCTTGCGCGGCTGCTCAAATCCACCATGCGCCGACTGTCGGCGGTAGCCAAGGCGTCGCATCTGGTTCTTCACTCCTCGCCCAACGTCAACTCCAGGCCTCACCGGACCGGCACCTGGCGCACTCTCGCCGAAGATTACCACTGGCACATTGAAATCCTGCCGATTATTCCGGGCAAGTCGCGGTCCTACTCCATCAAGGAAGTCTACTTCAATTCGCTGCCGACACCTGAAATGGCGGCAAAGGAATTACGCGACGGCGGGAGCGGCCAAAAATAGTGGATCGCGGCGTCGAAGAAAAATGGAGTGGGTGAACCATCCCGGCAAGGATCGCGCCGTCAGCGAACGTACTCGACCCCGTAGAACCAGCCGGATGGACCTTCGCCCGTCCATACAATCCTTGACTTGGTTTCCACGGGGGCCTGCCCCTGCGCATAGGGTAATGTGAT
>JASHTZ010000644.1 GCA_030040295.1 Terriglobia bacterium
AAGATGCGTTGGTAGGACGCGTGGATGGCATGCTGGACAAACTGGGCACGGCCGGCGACGATATGGAAAAAGTGGCCGATAAAACCGCCGGCAAGATTGATACTTCCATCGATTATCCGGCCGGCACCGACATGGTTCTGTCGCTCGACCAACCGCTCACCATTGGTTTCACCTCGCCTCCTGCCGTGGCCATGCAAATTCCCCCGGCCTTGGCGGATGCCGTCCAAAAGATGTTGGCCGATGCGCCCAATCGCGCCGAAAGCAAGACCAAGAGGCCCGGCGACCCTCTCAATTTGATCATTATCGGGAATTCGGATTTGATTGGCGGAGCCTTTAAGCAGGCTGGCTGGAGCCCCGCGAAGAAACTGGGAGCAAGGTCCGCTTACGGAACGGTGCGAGCCTTGGCTGACGATGGAAGTTATGATGATGCGCCGGTTTCGCAACTCTATCTTTTCGGCCGCTCCGAGGATCAGGCTTTCGAGAAAATGCTGAATACCTTCCGGAAGCGTCATCACCTGCGCCTCTGGCGGACCACCGCAACCACTTCCGATGGCCGGGAAATCTGGCTAGGCGCCACGACTCACGATATCGGGATCGATGAAAGCGTCAAGCGTCATGAGGTTTCGCATGCCATTGATCCCGACTTGGACGCGGAACGTTCCAAAGTTGGCGCGGATCTGATGGCCGGGGGCATCGCGGCTTCCGAACAATTGGTCACACGCGCCAATCCGCTTTCCCAAGGGAATACCGCGACCGGCGGCACCTGGAAAACCGACGGCCGGATGCTGGTGATTGAGTTGAAAACTTCCATGATCGCCAGCAAGTGACCAAGAATCTGCGCGCGTGTCCCCACCTGCGAGAGATACGCGGCTGGGGACAGCCGCGCTACAGCTAAAAATCTAAAATCAATTGACGCACTTTGACGGCCCGTTGTATGTTTCCTCGCGGGGGAATCACCCTCCATCCGCATTGGAATTTAAGCGTGAGGTCAAACATGGGTTCCACATCTGCTACCACAACCGCCCCCAGCGCGCACGTCGCGGGCAAGATTATCGATACCGTCGTCAAGGTTTCCGTGGATGCCACTCGGCCATTGCCCCTCGCCTGCGCGCTGTATGCGGTCGAAAATCCCCAGGGCGTTTGGCTGTGCGCATACTACGGGTCCAATAAAAGCGTCTTCGATTTTCTCCCCCAAAAGGGCGCGGAAATCGACGAGGCGCAGCTTGGAATCGCGTTTCTTCACAAGGTCTTTATTCCCAAGGATCAATATCAGCCTGCCCAGTGGGAAGAGTTCAAGAAAGAGCGCTTTATGGCGTACGGCGGCCATGGCGAGTAATCAAGAATCAGGTAGTCTTCCGGCCGCGACGTGGAGTCACATTATCCGCATCCCCTGCCTCTGATTTTTCTGTTATACTCACCCCACGACCTGTATTTCACGAACCCTGTAATTCATGAACAATGTTGGGCAGCGCGAAAGTGGCAGTCGCTTGGCAGGTTCTTGTGAATTTCTGGCCCTCGGGGGAATTGGCTTTGCACCCCGGCCAGTCAAAACGCGGAGGAATGCGTCTATGATGCTTTCGAAAAGGATAGCGATGACGTTGGTTGCAGGGCTGATGGCGGTTCCAGTCTTGTGGGCTCAACGGCCAGGCGGCATGGGTGGCATGAACCCCTTCGGCGGCATGCCGTCCTTCGGGTTGCAAAACCCCACTGCCGGCTCGGGCGCAGAATACCTTTTAACCACGAAGGGCAAGGACATGGATATGTCCGTCGTCATTCTTGGGAAAGAAGATTATCAGGGCACGCCGGGTTATTGGATGGAATTACGCATGGTGAACTCGGACCTGGGCGGTGAAATGGTGATGAAGATGCTCGTCGTATCGTCCGGCGCCGAACAGGGCGTGAAGCGCATGATCATGCAGCGGCCCGGGCAGCCTCCCATGGAAATGCCCACCATGATGATGGGTATGATGCAGCAGCACCAGCCCCCGCCGGTCACCACCAAGGGCGAAAATGGCCCCAGCGGCGCGGGTGAACTGGTGGGCGAGGAATCCGTCAGCGTTCCAGCCGGCACCTTTACTTGCCAGCACTACCGCAAGACCGATGCGAGAGGCACGACGGACTTGTGGATCACCACGCAGGTCACTCCCTGGGCGCTGGCCAAAATGACCGGCCCCGACGCCACCATGGTCCTCAAGAAGGTTCTGAGCAACGAAACCACCCACATTACCGGCGAACCGCAGAAGCTCAATATCCCCGGAATGCCCCAATAACCTAATCCTCTCACTTGTCGCGACGCGGGCCGGGATCTCCGGCCCGCCTCCGGTGGTGTCTCAGTTTGGAATTTAGGGCCGGCTCCGCAAAGTGTACCTTGCCGCTACAAAATTCAAACTGAGATACTATCCCGCCTCCGTTTCCCTTGCACGGTCTCTCTGCCTTATGGTATATTTATGCGTCGTCTGCATAAACTTGCATGGACAATGTCTATCGAAGAACGCAGATTGTTGACCTTCTGCGCGCCGAAGAGGTGGAGACGCAGGAGGACCTTCGCCGCAAGCTGGCGCGCCGGGGCATTCGTGTGACCCAGGCGACGGTCTCGCGTGATATTGAAGAGCTGGGACTCATCAAGACGCGCGCCGGCTATCGCCTGCCGGAGGAGGCGGCCGGACCTCTCGCTCCCGCCCAGCCTACCCTGGCGATCGTGCTGAAGGAATTCCTGACGGGCACGCGCCAGGCCGCGAACCTGGTGGTTCTCAAAACGCGCCCTGGCAATGCGCACTCCGTGGCCGTGGCGCTCGACGCCCAGCCCTGGGACGAGATTGTGGGCACTGTGGCCGGTGATGATACCATCTTCATCGCCACGCCCGGGTCGCGCCAGGCGGAGGCGGTTCGCAAGAAAATCCAGGCGCTGGTGGCGACGTAAATCCGGTTGTCAGCACTCGGTTATCGGTTGCCGGTCAATATGACGGAAGACGAAGGTTTCTGTATAGATCCCAAATAAGGAATTCAAATCGAAATCATGTCTACTTCCTTTTCGACTCAAATCAAGCGTGTGGTTTTGGCTTATTCCG
>JASHTZ010000645.1 GCA_030040295.1 Terriglobia bacterium
CGCGGGTTGACCAGTGACCAAACTCTAAACGCGGGTGGGGACACCCGCGCTACAGCAACCAATTTATCGCGGAAAATCCGGATCAATCCCTTCCTCTTCATCGTAGGCAGGCCGCGGCGGAGACGGGCAAATAACTCCCATCAGGTTGTAGCGAAGCTCATCGGAGAGTTCGGTAATCTGCATTCCATCGGCCACGAGCACCTTGCACGCCAGCACGGCGCGAGGCGGGCCATCCGGCTGCCCGGCCATTGTGTAGGTCACGCGGCAAAGCTGGCATTCCTGATTCCAACAGAAGCGCCCGTAGGGAATCGTATCCGGGCTCATGTATTGGAACGCGCGCAGGCAGGTGTTCTTTTCCGGAACCGGGAACTCTTTTCCCAGCACCGTGATTCTCACCAGGCGCTCGAATTCGCGGAATAAGGGATTGCCCATGAAAAGAGACTTCGTAGGGGCAGGGCTCGTCCCTGCCCTTCGGCCCGACGATGTCGGGCAGGGCACCCGCAAGGGGTGTCCATACCTCGATCAGGTTTCAGTCACGAATGTCGCCAGCCGCCGCAGCTTTTCCCGCCGACGCTTGAGGAGGTCGGCCACGGGCAATCTTCCCAGCCGTTCCAGGCAATTGCGCAAGATGGGCCGCAGGATGTCTGCCGCCTGGGCATGATCTGTGTGCGCTCCGCCGGGAGGTTCCGGAACGACCTCATCCACGATCTGAAATCGGTACAGGTCTTCCGCAGTCAACTTCAGGAGGCGAGCCGCTTCTTGTTTGTGGTCACCATCCCGCCAGAGGATGGCCGAGCATCCTTCCGGTGGAATGACCGAGTAGACGGCGTTTTCCTGCATCAGAACTTCATCACCCACGGCGATGCCCAGTGCGCCGCCGCTGCCGCCCTCGCCGTGAACCAAAACCACCACAGGCACCGTCAGCTTGCACATCTCCTTCAAGTTGAGCGCAATCGCCTCCGCCTGGCCGCGCTCCTCCGCGCCAATGCCTGGGTACGCGGCGGGAGTATCGACCAGGCAAATGATGGGCATGCCAAACTTCGAGCCCAGACCCATCACGCGCAGGGCCTTGCGATAACCTTCCGGATTGGCCATGCCGAAATTGCGCAGAAGCTTCTGCTTCGTGTCGCGGCCCTTCTGATGTCCAATCACCACCACAGGGCGCTCTTCAAATCGGGCAATACCCGCCACCATGGCGGCGTCGTCACCAAACCGCCGGTCGCCGTGCAGCTCCATGAAATCCGTGAAGAGCAATTGAATGTAATCGAGGGTGTAGGGCCGCTGGGGATGGCGGGCGACCAGTACGCGCTGCCAGGCATCTTGCGGAGGGCCGGAGACTTTCTGGCGCAGAGCCACAAGCTGCTCTCTCAGGCGCTCGATCTCCTCCTCCAGCGCAGCAGCACCCCCGGCGCCTTCCAGCTCCGCAATCTGCTTCTCGAGTTCCAGCACAATCGCCTGGTCGTCGTTCGTCTTGGCCATGACGCTCATATTATAACTTACTGCCGCCAACTTACAGCGAACAGCACACATCTAAAACGCAAATCGTGCCGCCGATTGCAGCGTCCGTCAGTCGCAAGACCCGGGCGACAGGGCGGGCGGCGGGCCATGGCATCCCCGTGACGTTCGACGCTTATAGAGCGGGGCTTCAGTTGGAGCGCGTGACCACGCAAAGGAAGGCACAAATCATTCATCGGCGTAGGGGATGGTATCAGTTCTCGGTTTTTGCTACGGCGATGGCCTTCGCCGTCAGTGACGCAATAAAATTCTGAAAATTCAATTCAGGGGCCGGTTCGCGGTAGATGCCCTTCGGGCCATCCTTGGCATTTGACATCAAAAAGCATGCCGAATCGTACAATCGCTCCCGCACCAGCTTGGTGAGCAAAATTTCGTAGCGTTTGGCGTAGGACGATTCCTTGAACTCCGGAAAGACTTTGAAGTGTGGTTCGCGAGCGCGAACGGGGGAGAGCGATCCGGGAGCCTCTTCGAGGAGCATCAAGTAACCAAGCCAGGGACGCGCGGAGGGCTTGAAGGCGCCTTCGCGATACGCTGCCCAAATATCCGCGGCGCTACCAATCGCCTCCTCCGTGCGGTTGTTGTAGTTGTTGCCAAACGAACCAACCTGCGATTTGAATTCGATGCCCGCCAACAGCTTGCCATCCGATACAATCAACAGGTCCCACTTTTTCTCGGGCCTATACCAGCCGGGGAGTTCAACACATTTCTCGCAGTAGACATGAGCCCTCGGCAGGCCACTTTCGCATAGTAGATCGCGAACAAGCTTGATGAAACCGTTCATCTGTGCACCGCCCGTGACCGCCGAGCGCGCGCCGGCGTCCTTACTTCCTGACGCGGAGCCCTGCTTTTGGGCCTGCACTTCGCGCGTACTCCAGAAGTGTTTGATGGCGGACCGCAGCCGCTTTTCAAGCTGGAAATTAAGCTTCATTTCTGATCGTTCTTTGGGCAGACTTGAATCTTTGTTCTGCTAAACAGTGAGGAAGTTTCTTCCACGATCCGGCTGTGTGCGGCCCGGAAATAATGGCTATCCACCTCAAATCCGATGCTGTTGCGGCCCGCTTTGGCGGCGGCAACCGTCGTGGTGCCGGAGCCCAAAAAGGGGTCAAGCACCGTATCTCCCACAAAGCTGAACATTCGGATCAGCCGCGTTGCCAATTCCGCCGGGTAGGGAGCGGGGTGGTAGCGAGTCGATGCTCCCGTGATTCCCGACCAGATTTGCTGAAACCATTCCTTGTGATTCTCGGCGGAGATTACGCTCAGAACGCGCGTGGCCACATCGGGCGTGCGATAACCGCCCGGCTTGCGCTCCATGAGAATAAATTCAATATCATTCTTGATCACGGAATTAGGCTCATAGGGCTTCCCAAGAAATCCGCCACCGATATCCACCTCATACACGGCGTTGGCGATTTTGTGCCAGATTATCGGGGCAAGGTTGTCGTAGCCGAGTTTGCGGCAATGCTCCTGAATAGAAGAATGGAGCGGAACCACCGTATGCCGGCCGTTGTTTTTTCGACGGGACAGGCACACATCCCCCACCACACAAACCAGTCTGCCACCCGGAACCAGCGCCCGGAAACAATGTTCCCAGACCTTGTCGAGCTCCGCCAGAAACTCGTCGTAATCATCGATGTGCCCCAACTGACCGGCGGAGTTACGATATTCCTTTAACGTCCAGTAGGGCGGCGACGTGAGCACTAGATGCACGCTGGCCGGCGATAGTTCCGCCATCGCCCGCGCGTCCCCGAGATTGAGCCTATGAGACGTAGGAACCCTCTGGACTGCCCCATCAATAAGCTGGGTCAGCTTTGGATCACGGGCAATTCGCGGGATGTCTGTCTGAGGATTTTCGAGGGGAAATACCTCAGAGGGAACGAACGCAGCAATATCTACTGCCGCGTTCGGCTGGAGACCGCCATCGAATTCCTCTTTATTCCAATCAGGTAGTACGCTCATGCAGGGTAGTACTATTATAGCCCGCGCTACAGTGCGGGCTGTCATTATGTTTTCAAATTCTCGATAGGTCCCGTGGACTACAAATCGGTGGCCCGCGCTACGAGCCATTCGCCGCCTGCTTTTCCAGCCGCACCGCCTCATCGCCGCAGAGCTGGCGCAGGCGGTTCAGCAATTCGTCATCGGTGCGGACTCCTCGCGGGGATTTGGACTGGATTCGCACGGCGAAATCGTCTGGGCGGAACAATTCGAAAACCAGCGGGCTGTCGCCCGGGAACTGGCCCAGCACTC
>JASHTZ010000646.1 GCA_030040295.1 Terriglobia bacterium
CAAGCCCAACCCCGAGCTTTATATGTATATCCCCTTGAATCCTCATTCGAAATTCCCCGAGGGATACTACAAGCCTTATGGCGACGCCCGCCACCCGAGCTACGAAGTGCTCCCCGGCGGCCGAATGCTGCGTGTCCATTATTTGTACTGGGTAGGCAAGGCGGCTGTGGATTCCAGCGCGGGGTGGTACGCGGTGGTGAACGGGCAGAAGAACATCGGCCTGGTGGAGAATTTCAAATACTTTCCGGATCAGGAGTATCCGGACGGCGCCTCGGTTCAGACCTGGAACGACGGGCCGGGGACGATTTCGCGCGGGCCTTTCAACCAGACTCTTGAAAACGACTTGAAGAAGACCCCGTACTTCCTGGAGTCCGAAGGCATGAGCCCTTACGCTGACCTGTGGCCGGGCGAGGAATATTCCTACCCGATTTACTGGTCGCCCACGCGCGTGCCGAATCCGGTTGCGGGCGATCCGAGCTCGGGGGGAATCGCCAGCGAGCCTTTTGCCGCGGAACTCAAGGGTACGAACGTCACCTTGAAGGGAACATTCGGCGTCTTTGCGCCGGGAACGCTGCGTGCGAACTTCTTCAGCGCCAAGGGTGAGGAGTTGGGTCAGGTCACGCTTCAGTCCGTTGATCCGCGCGAAGTGGTGCGGCTGGATAAGACCGTTCCGTGTCCTGCCGAGGCATTTCGCGTAAGCCTTTCCGCGCACGACCGCGACGGCGAAAATCTCGGCTTCCTTGGGAACTTCATCTTGCGGCCGCGAGAGCGGTAGATGGGCAGTAGATGACAGGTGGGGGGAGGGATGAACTATGGCGAGGGCTAAACAAATCACCGCGTGGGTTGAAAGCAAGCCTGGTGAACTTGGACGCGTTGCGGAAGCGCTCGGCAACGCCAAAATCAACATCGCGGCGGTCACGTGTTGGAGCGCCGGAAGTGAAAGCCCGATTCATCTGATCGTCGACAGCCCGGCGAAGGCCAAGAAGGTTCTTCTCGAACTCGGCGTGCGCGTGACGGAGGAAGAGGTCCTGCGCATCATATTGCCGAATAAGCCGGGTGCGCTGGGCGACGTGGGCACGCGATTGGGCGCGGGGAACAATAATATTGAATACGCCTATGCGACCATTCCGGAAGGCGGAAAAAAAGCGGACCTGATTCTGTCGGTTTCCGACGTGGTTGGCGCGTCCAAGGCCCTGCGAGGGCTTTGAAGGGTAGGTGGCAGGTAGTAGGTGGTAACCTCCGCTCATCTTTGTCCCATCTACCATCTACACTCCAAACGGATACCGCCCCATCTCCAGCGCACGGTCGGCAAGCTGTCTCTTCAATCCAATCGAATCGGGCGGAGTGCGCTTCAGGAATCGCCGCAGGACAGAGAGATCGGTGCGCAGCGTGTCACCTTCCGCGATGCGGGCGAGGCCGCGGCGCGCTTCGGTCTCAAAGTGGTCGGCAGCTTCGCTGATATAAGCGCGGGCCGCGGCAATCGCCACGGCGGCGCCATCCGCGGGCGAACTGGCTGTCATCTTCAGAGTGCGCAACAGGACGCTTTCCACCGCGTAGACGTCCATCACCAGGTTGCTGATCACTCCCACTACCTCCTGCTCGTGTTCGAGGGCTTGCATGTAGCGCTGCACGGCGCTCCCGGCAACCAGCAGCACCACTTTCTTCGCGCTCTGCACCAGGTTGGCTTCCTCGGCGAGCGGCGAATCGCCATCAGTTTCATCCGGCGGGGCCATTCCCAGAATATCGTCGGCAAGTTTTTGCGCAGCGGCCATCAGCGGCAATTGGCCTTTCATCGAGCGCTTCATGAGCATGTTGGTAATGAGCAGGCGGTTGATTTCGTTGGTGCCTTCGAAAATTCGATTGACGCGCTGATCGCGGTAGGCGCGCTCCACGCCGTAACCCTGGCAGAAACCGTAGCCGCCGAAGATTTGCACGGCTTCGTCGGCCATAAAATCCAGCGTCTCCGTCCCCATCACTTTCAGGATAGAGCACTCGACGGCGTACTCTTCGAGCGCTTCGAGAATTTGCTTCGATGCCGTGGCCGCGCCGCGGTCGATTCCTTTAAGCACCGCGTCGATCATGCCGCTGGTGCGGTAAGACATGCTTTCGAGCGCATAAATTTGCGCGACCATCTCGCCGAGTTTTTCCTTGATTATTCCAAAGTCGGCGATTTTTCCGCCAAACGCCTCGCGTTCCTTCGCCCATTTCAGCGCGTCAGCCAGCAGGTACTTGCACCCTCCCACGCATCCCGCGCCCAGCCGGTGGCGGCCCATGTTCAGAATGTTCAGGGCGATCAAATGCCCTTTGCCGATCTCGCCCAAAACATTTTCGACCGGCACCGGCACGTTTTCAAGATTAAGCGGCGTGGTGGAGGAGCCGCGAATTCCCATCTTGTGCTCTTCCGCGCCGGGCGCGAGGCCCGCAAAGGTGCGCTCGACAATAAAGGCGGTGAATTTTTCGCCATCCACGCGTGCGAAGACCGTGTAAACATCCGCGATGCCGCCGTTGGTGACCCACATTTTCGTGCCGTTGAGCAGGTAATGTTTGCCGTCGGGAGCGAGCGTGGCGCGCGTCTTGCAATGCAGCGCGTCGGAGGCGGACGTCGCTTCACTCAGACTGTAAGCCCCAATCCACTCGGCGCTTGCGAGCTTGGGCAGGTACTTGGCCTTCTGCTCTTCTGTGCCGAAAAAGGTGATGGGCAGAATTCCGATGCCGGCCTGCGCGCCGATGGTGGTGGCCCAGGCGCCGTCGCGCGCCATTTCCTCCGCTACGAGTGTGGAAGAGATCTTGTCGATCTCGAGCCCGCCGAATCGCTGCGGGACGTCGGTGGAGCAGAAGCCCAGCTCGGCGGCTTTCTTCAACAGCTCGCGCAGCAGGCCCGGCTTTTTCTCCTCGATTTCGCCGAGGCGGGGCACAATTTCCTTCTCAATGAATTCCTGTGCCGTCTGCGCGATCAGGCGATGCTCCTCCGTCAGGTCTTCGGGCGTGAAAACCTCATGCGGGGCGCGCGATTCCACCAGAAAGCTGCCGCCTTTGATTCGCTGCGCGGCGTCGGCCATTGTCTGTGCCATGTTGGTCCTTCTTTTCTTCAGGCCGGCTCTCGAACAGGTAACCTAGCCCGGATTATTCATGACCGGATTATTCACGAAAAGATGAGCGGAAGGCCAACTTAAGAAGGTTTCACA
>JASHTZ010000647.1 GCA_030040295.1 Terriglobia bacterium
ATGGCAATCGTGATCCCCCGAGCCTTCTCCTCCGGCGCGTTGTCAATCGAATCAAACGGACGAAACTTGATCTTGGGATTGTCCTTCGACAATACCTTCGTGATCGCCGCCGTCAACGTCGTCTTCCCGTGATCGATGTGCCCAATCGTCCCCACATTCATGTGGGGCTTCGTGCGATCAAATTTTTCCTTGGCCATATTTACCGCCTCAGCTTGGGATCGTGTGCCTCAACAAAATCCGTGAATTCCTTTCGGCCCAAAATCAGAGGGGCGGCCTTAACGTGCCACCGGCCGCCCCTGAACTCGAGCCACAATCTCTTCCTGAATATCTCCGGGCGCTTGCTCATATCGCAGAAAGTGCATGGTGTACGACGCGCGGCCCTGCGTACGCGAGCGTAAATCGGTGGCATAGCCAAACATCTGCGCAAGCGGCACCTTGGAACGTATGATCTGCGTCGAGCCGCGTTTCTCCATCCCTTCAATCTGGCCGCGGCGCGCGCTCAAATCACCTAGCACGTCGCCCATAAACTCATCGGGGACCACAACCTCAACTTTCATGATGGGTTCGAGCAGCACCGGCTTCGCCCTGCGCACGGCGTCCTTGAAGGCCAGCGAACCGGCAATCTTGAAGGCGATTTCCGAGGAATCGACTTCGTGGTACGACCCGTCGTCCAGCGCCACCTTGACGCCGTTCATTTCGTACCCTGCCAGAACACCTGCTTCCATCGCCTCACGAACGCCGGAGAATACGGGGACGATGTACTCCCTCGGTACCACTCCGCTCACAATTTGATCGAGGAACAGCAGGTTCAGGTCAGCATCGAATTTATTAGTGGATTTCTTGCGGGTCAGCTCGGCGATTTCTTCCAAGTTCGGATGCGGGAGGGGCTCGATGCGCAGGTGAACGTGCCCGTACTGGCCTCGACCGCCCGTCTGTTTGATGTGTTTCCCTTCCGCTTCAGCCTGCGCCAGGATGGTTTCGCGATACGCCACCTGCGGCCGGCCGACACTGGCCGATACGCCGAATTCACGCACCATGCGATCGACCAGAATCTCGAGGTGCAGCTCACCCATACCGGAAATCAGCGTCTGACCGGTGTCGGGGTCGGTATGAACTTTGAAAGTGGGATCTTCCTGCGTGAGCTTGGAAAGCGCGTTGCCCAGCTTTTCCTGGTCCGCCTTGGTCTTGGGCTCGATGGCCACGGAAATGACCGGCGCAGGGAAATCCATGGATTCGAGAACGATGGGATTCTTCTCATCGCAAATCGTGTCGCCGGTGGAAACGTTCTTCAATCCCACGGCTGCCCCGATGTCGCCCGCGCGAACTTCAGAAATCTCTTCCCGCTTGTTGGCGTGCATCTGGAGCAGGCGCGAAATACGCTCGGACCGGTCGCGGCGGGGATTGTAAACCGTGTCGCCCTGGTTGAGGGTTCCCGAGTAAACCCGCAGGAATGCCAATTGCCCAACAAAGGGGTCCGTCATGATCTTGAAGATGAGCGCGGAGAAGGGCTCCTTGTCGTCAGCCTTGCGGATCAGCGTCTTTTCTTCATCGCTGGGATCGGAACCTTCAACGGGGGGAACATCCAGGGGAGAGGGCAGATAATCGACTACGGCATCAAGCAGGGGCTGGACGCCCTTATTCTTGAACGCCGAGCCGCAAATAACCGGGAACGCCTTCATGGCGATGGTGGCGCGGCGAACTGCGGCGTGCAGATCGTCCGCCGTAAGCTTTTCGCCCTGAACGTACTTTTCCATGACCGCGTCGTCCACTTCACCGAGTGATTCGATCAACTGCTCGCGCGCGTGCTTCGCTCTTTCCGTCTGGTCAGCGGGAATCTCCACTACATCAAATGCCGCGCCCAGGGTCTCTTCCTTCCAGATCACCGCGCGCTCGGTGACCAGGTCGATGATTCCCTCAAAATTGTCCTCAGCTCCCAGGGGCAACTGGATGACGATGGGGTTGGCGTGCAGCTTGGAGCGCAACTGGCTGACGCAGGCCTCAAAGTCGGCTCCCACGCGGTCCATTTTGTTGACGAATACCAGGCGGGGAACGCGGTATTTGTCCGCCTGCCGCCACACGCTCTCGGTCTGCGGCTCAACGCCTTCCACCGCCCCTAAAATGGCAATCGCTCCGTCAAGCACCCGGAGCGACCGTTCAACTTCCGCCGTAAAAT
Source organism: Terriglobia bacterium (assembly GCA_030040295.1). Classification (GTDB taxonomy): domain Bacteria; phylum Acidobacteriota; class Terriglobia; order UBA7540; family UBA7540; genus Bog-366. Next base: position 2,174 of record JASHTZ010000647.1, read on the forward strand.
CCACGTGGCCCGGCGTATCGATGATGTTGATGCGGATGTCATTCCAGAAACACGTGGTGGCCGCGGAGGTGATGGTGATGCCGCGCTCCTGCTCCTGCTCCATCCAGTCCATGACGGCGGTGCCATCATGCACTTCACCCATCTTGTGCGTTCTCCCCGTGTAGTAGAGAATGCGCTCGGTGGTGGTGGTCTTACCGGCATCAATGTGGGCCATGATGCCGATATTCCGGTAACTCTCGAGTTGTACTTCCCGTGCCATAATCAATAGTACCGAAGGACAGATTGCTTGGACCGAATCTTGCACCGTCGCGCAAAAGAGAGCGAACAGTTCCCCACCCGACCTTAATCGTTGCCGATGAAGGTCCGGCACCCCCCGATTTCAATTGAGCCACAGTGTCGTCCGCCCGTTGACGGACTGCCAAGCGGATCGTGGGCCGGGGAGGCTCCACATCCCGCCTTGCTCAGGGTCATCCCGGTTGAACAGGATTACCAGCGGTAATGGGCAAAAGCCTTGTTGGCCTCGGCCATGCGGTGAGTATCGTCCCGTTTCTTGATGGCCCCGCCGCGATTGTTGGCTGCATCCAGCAGCTCCGCGGCGAGCTTTTCCACCATGGACTTTTCCCCCCGCTCACGCGCATAACCGATGATCCATCGGAGACTCAAGGAGGTCTGGCGATTCCGATTTACTTCCACCGGCACCTGGTAGTTCGCACCCCCCACGCGGCGGGTTTTCACTTCCAGGGACGGCTTGACGTTATCAACCGCCTTCTTGAAGACCTTCAGCGGGTCGTCGTTCGCCCGCTGCTTGATCAGGTCGAAAGCGTCGTACACGATATTCTGGGCAACGCTCTTCTTGCCTTGAAACATGACGCAGTTCACGAGCTTCTGCACCAGAGGATTGGCGTACACCGGATCGGGACCCGTTTCTCGACGTTCTACCGTACCTTTACGTGGCATTCATTGCTCTCAACTTCCAGCTTTCAGCACTCAGCTTTCTTCCCTCAACTCAAGATTCGCTGAAGGCTGAAAGCCGATGGCTGACGGCTTGATTTCTACGCCGCCTTCGGCCGCTTTGCCCCGTATTTGGAGCGACCCTGCCGGCGGTCCGTCACTCCCGCCGAATCCAGCGTTCCGCGAATGACGTGATAGCGCACGCCGGGAAGATCCTTCACGCGCCCGCCGCGAATCAGCACGATGGAGTGCTCCTGCAAATTGTGTCCCACGCCGGGGATATACGTGGTCACTTCCATGCTGTTGGTCAGGCGCACGCGCGCCACTTTGCGCAGCGCCGAATTCGGCTTCTTGGGCGTTTGCGTATATACGCGGATGCACACGCCGCGCTTCTGAGGGCAGCTTTCCAGCGCCGGGCCGGAGGTTTTATAGCGCGGTGACTTCCGGCCGAGTCGAACCATTTGACTGAACGTGGGCATGCAAATCCCTTCCGCGGACCGCTCACGGAGCGTTATACCTAACGCACACGAGTATAGGCTGTGATTTGGCTCAAGCCAAATCCTTACAAAATTAACAGAAAACGCCAAAATCTGTCAAGAGTTTGTGAGCGGAAGACGTTAAATTTTCAGCGCAATTCCATGACTTCCTTTTCCTTGCTCTTTGCTTGCGCTTCCAGCTTCTCCATGATTCCGTCGGTGAGCTTCTGAATCTCCTCCAGGCCGTGGCGCTCATCGTCCTCGGATATCTTCTTGTCCTTCAGCAGCTTCTTGAGCGCCTCATTGGCATCGCGCCGGATATTGCGCACTGCTGTGCGGTGGTTTTCCATCACCTTGTGGAGGTGCTTCACCAGGTCCTTGCGCCGTTCTTCGGTCAGCGGCGGAATGGGCACGCGCAGCACCTTGCCGTCGCTCACCGGGTTCAGTCCCAAATCCGAGGAGCGGATGACCTTGTCGATCACCGCCAGCAGCGCCGGGTCCCAGGGCTGAACGGTTAGCATGGTAGGCTCTGGAACTCCCAGCGTCGCCACCTGATTCAGGGGTGTAGGCGTGCCGTAATAATCCACCTTCAGGTGTTCCAGCAGCGAGGTGGATGCGCGCCCCGTGCGCACGGCGGCCAGTTCCACGCGCAGGTCGTCCGCGGCCTTGCTCATGCGGTTTCTTGTATCCGCCAGCGTCTCTTTAATCATGCGCCCCGCCTTCCAGGGCCATGGCGGGAGGCGCGACGAGCGAGCCCACCTTCTCGCCCAAGACCACCCGCATCAGATTGCCCGGAACGTTCAGGTTGAAAACGATAATGGGCAGGCGATTGTCCATGCAAAGGGAGATCGCCGTCGTGTCCATCACCTTCAATCCCCGCGAAAGCACATCCAGATAATTGATTTCCGCAAACATCTTGGCGCCGGGCACCACCTTAGGGTCGGCATCATAAACGCCATCGACTTTCGTCGCCTTCAGGATGACCGAAGCCTTGATCTCCATGGCGCGCAGCGCCGCCGCCGTATCCGTGGAAAAGTACGGGTTCCCCGTCCCTCCGGCAAAAACCACCACGCGGCCCTTCTCCAGGTGGCGGATCGCCCGGCGGCGGATGAAGGGCTCGGCAATCTCGCGCATTTCGATCG
>JASHTZ010000648.1 GCA_030040295.1 Terriglobia bacterium
TGTCATGAATTCCCAGTGACTCGAGATACTCGAGCACCAGATTACTCTTCACTTCCATTTCACGCGCCAGTTCGTTGATTCTGATCTTTCCCATGCCTTCGTTTCTAGCTCCCTACCCAAGCCCCGTGAGGAGCAATGGAAATCTGCCGGCCGGCTCGAAAAAGGCCTTTGCAGCCCTGGTTATTTTTCTTCACCCCCAGTCTCGTCCGGCGCGGCATCGCCGGTCGAGTGAATTTCCGCATCTTCGGTCGAATCGGGTTTAACCTCTTCCTGTGACGGTGCAGCCGCATCAGCATCCTCCGCCTCAGTTGCTTCCGTACCACCGGTGCTTTCGGCGGCGGCAGTTGGTTCTTCCGCCTCAGTGTCCGCAGATGCCTCTCCAGCGCTTGCGGCTTCGGACGCTTCAGCGGATTCTAAAGCTTCGCCCTCCTCCGCCTCAGCGGCTTCCGCACCCGCCGGGGCAGCCGCGCCGGACTGGTCGCGCTCGAAGTAATCCGTCACCACGCGCCGGATGCGGTCCACGGTCTTCTCGCCCACGCCTTGAATCTGCATGAGCTCTTCCGGAGTCTTCTGCGCCAACTGCTCCACGGTTTCGATTCCGCTCTCGCGCAGTTTTGCCAGGGTCTTGTCGCCCAAACCGGTAAGTTCGGAGATGGGGGCCCCGCGCAGGGCCATGGCCGCCATCTGCGACTCGATCTCCTGCCGCTTCTCTTCCTCGCTCTTAATGTCAATGTGCCAGCCCAGGAGCTTGGCCGCTAGGCGCACGTTCTGCCCCTTTTTGCCGATGGCGAGCGACAACTGCGAATCATCCACGATCACTTCCAGGTGCTTTTCCTGCATGTCCAGAATGGAAACGTGATTGATCTTCGCCGGGCTCAAAGCATTCGCGGCGAACACCAGCGGGTCATCGTTGTACTCGATGATGTCGATCTTCTCGCCGCGCAATTCGCGGATGATGGACTGCACGCGCATGCCCTTCATGCCCACACACGCGCCCACGCAGTCCACATCAGGATCTTTGGAATAGACTGCAGCCTTGGTGCGCTCGCCCGCCTCGCGCGCCATGGCCTTGATCACCACCGTCGAGTCGTAGATCTCCGGCACTTCCATCTCGAACAGCTTCTGCACCAGCAGTGCGTCCGCCCGCGAGACAATCACCTGCGGGCCGCGCGCCGCGCGGTCCACTTCCTTGATAACGGCGCGAATGCGGTCGCCGATCTGATAGCTCTCCAGGCGCGATTGCTCCTTGCGCGGCATGCGCGCTTCCGTGCGGCCCAAATCCACAATCACGTCGGGGCCTTCCATGCGCTTCACCGTGCAATTCACCAATTCACCCACGCGCTGGTTGTATTCCGCGTAAACCGTGTCGCGTTCGGCCTCTCGCACTTTCTGGAATATCACCTGCTTGGCGGCCTGCGCGGCGATCCGCCCCAGCACGTCAGTGGCTTTGCGAATCCGCACTTCGCCTTCGACGGCCGCCTCGGCGTTCAGCTTTTGCGCGTCCTTCAGGCTGATCTCGTGGTCCGGGTCGCCAACGTCCTCCACGATTTTCTTCACGGCGTAGACTTCCACCTCGCCGGTATCCTTGTTGAAGTGCGACTGAAGGTCCTCGGCCGTTTTGTAATATTTCCGCGTGGCCACCAAAATGGCGTCTTCAACGGCAGAAATGATGATCTGCGCGTCGATGCCCTTTTCGCGGCTCAACTGATCGATCGTTTGATACAAAAGACTTGTGCTCACTCGCTTTACCTCGGCAAAAAGACAGTTATCAGCTTTCAGTCATCGATTTTCAGCACAAACCTCGCGGCGGCAGCCGCGAATGCTTTACCAACAACCGACCACTGACAACTGCCTACTTAAATTTCCACCACCAACTGCGCCTTGCGAATATTCGCAAACTCGAGTTCCTGCTGGCCGCGCTCTCCCTGGTCCAATCGCACCCGGCCATTTTCGAATCCCGCCAGGCGGCCCTCAAATACATTCTGGTTTCCCAGCGCTTCTTTCAGGATCACGCGCGCGCGCCGTCCCACGAAATAGGCATAGTCGCTCGGCTTGGTCAACTTCCGGTCGAGCCCCGGGGACGAAACCTCCAGCACGTATCGCCCCGGCAGCGGATCCTCGACATCCAGCATGGCGCTTAACTGCTCGCTTACCACCTGGCAATCGCCGTGGGAGACTCCGCCTGCTTTATCGATGTAAACCCGCAGGAGCCCGTTCGACCTGCCTCCCTTGAACTCGACATCCACAAGATGCAGGCCCTCGGAGGTCGCAACGCGTTCCGCCATCTCCCGGATTTTTTCCAAATCGGCCATCGAACCCGGCGAATACGCAATCCTCACCGGCATCGAGCCCGCGCCCGGGCGAACTCGACACAAACCCTAACAAAAAAGTGGGCTTTCGCCCACTCGATGCGTTCGCCAAAATAAGTATAGCCCCGCCGCGTCAGGAATTGCAAGGACGTGCTATATTGACATTTCGAACTGGCACGCCACTGCAAAAACATTATTCAAGGAGCCCGCGTCTTGACCGAACCCAAACACCCCGAACCCGCCCCCGGCGACGATCGCCGCCAGTACGTTAACTTTGGTTTCTACAAAGTCGATCCCGCCTGGCGCCGCCTGCCCGCCGAGGACCGTAAGCGCGGCAAGTGCCAATTCATCGACGTGGTCAAGAGCTTCGACCGCGATGTCATAACCATCCCCTACTCCATGATCGGCATCCGCGGCGACTGCGACTTTATGTTGTGGCGAATCAGTTACGATCTGCTGAAATTCCAGGAAATGATGGCCAAGCTGCTGGAAACCGGCCTGGGCAAGTATATGTCGTCGCCGTATTCGTTCCTCTCCATGACCAAGCGCTCGGTTTACGTCGATAAGCACACGCACGCCGGGCAGGAGGGCGCTCGCCTGAAGCTCATTCCCGGCCAATTCCGTTATCTCTTTGTGTACCCCTTCGTGAAAAGTAAGGCGTGGTATCGCCTCACCAAGCACGCCCGCCAGGGCATGATGGACGAGCACATTGAAGTCGGCCACCGCTACCCCACCGTGCGCCTGAACACAACGTATTCCTTCGGCCTCGA
>JASHTZ010000649.1 GCA_030040295.1 Terriglobia bacterium
CACTTCGGTCTGTTTTGTTCTCCCATTTTCATGAATAATGTGGGTTAGCGCGAGAATTCGCCGGCGTGGAAAACTCTTGTCCGCGGCGGACGTTCTGGTGGGAGAATGCGGTGGACTGAGGTAGCTGCACACGGGGAAGCCAAAGTTTCATGCGTGCCGAGCAGCAACCCAGGAAGTGCTCTCACCATAGAGTTCACAGAGGCGCACAGAGAAAGGCGTCTCTGGGTTCTCTGTGCGCTCTGTGGTGAAAGCCCTTAATCTGGTAATTGGAAAATTTCGATAGGCAGGACGTTTCCCGGAGGAAAAATGAAGAAGCAAGTCATATTCGGTTTTCTTGCACTGATCATCCCGAGTCTGTTGGTCGCCCAGAGCACTCCCTACCAGTTGAAGCCTATTATGGAGAAGGACCTTCAGTCGCCTGCGCTGGTGGAGTTCCAACTGCAAGAGTTTTTGATGAAGCAGGTTCCCAAGTTCCCGCCCATTACCACAACCGAGGATTGGACCCGCGAGGGCGAGCAAATCCGCAAACGCGTGCTCGAAGATGTGGTTTATCACGGCTGGCCGAGCGATTGGGTGAACTCGCCGCCGCGCTTCGAAGACGTTGGGGCCGTTCCCTCCGGAAAAGGGTACACGCTTCATAAATTGCGCTACGAGGTGGTGCCGGGGTTTTACACTACCGCGCTGCTCTATGCACCCGAGAATCTTCAAGGCAAAGCGCCGGCGGTGCTCAATGTGATGGGTCATCACGGCGACCGCGGCAAGGCGGAAGAATTCCAGCAGAAGATATGCATCAACGAAGCCCTGCGCGGCATGATCGCGCTGAATCTCGAGTGGCTGGACATGGGTGAATCGTACACCCCCGAGAACACTCACTGGTTCGGCGGGCATTTGGACTTGGTGGGCGCAAACATGGAGGGATTGTTCTACCTGGCGATGCGCCGAGGGCTCGATTATTTGTGGCAGGATCCAAATGTGGATCAGAAGCGCATCGCGGTCACAGGATTATCGGGTGGCGGGTGGCAAACCATCATCTTGAGTTCGCTTGATGAGCGCGTCAACGTGTCCATTCCGGTGGCGGGATATACGTCGCTGGAAGGCAGAATGGCGCTGGCCCCGCGCGCCGAGGCCGGCGACCTGGAACAGAATGCCACGGACCTGGTGATGGCGAGCCAGGACTACCCGACGCTGACGGCCATTCGCGCCCCCCGGCCCACGCTGCTGATCAACAATGCCGAGGACGATTGCTGCTTCCGCGCCGCCCTGGTGAAGCCTTACATCTACGAGGCCGTGCGCCCCTATTATCGCCTCTACGGGCAGGAGGACAATCTGCGCTTCTTCGAGAACACCACCATCTCCGCGCACAATTATGAAGTGGACGACCAGCGGCAGGCGTACAAGTTCCTTGACCAGCATTTTGGATTGCCGGTGAGCGACGAGCCCATTGACGTGGGAGCGGATGTGAAAAGCTACACGGACCTCGCGGGCGGAATTCCCAAAGACAGTCTCACCATTCTGGGGCTGGCGCGCAAGTTTGCCGGCGAAATCACCCGTCCGGCGATTCCCACTGACCCTGCGGCCAAGGCGGAATGGGCCGATGCGCAACGGACCAAACTGCAATCCGTCGTTCGCTATCAACCTGTGAGGGTGGATCAGGTTTGGGCCGTGGCCAACACTAAGCACAACGGCGTGGAATCGATTTCCTATCGCCTGCTGCTGAGCAACGGGCTGAGCGCCACAGGAATCTGGCTGAAGGATATTCCCACTCCTGAAAGCGCGCCGCTCACCGTGGTGCTCAACGACAAGGGGAAGAAGAACGCTCACGAGGAGGTGTGGGACCGCATGCCCGAGGTGGCTGACCGCATGGACCGCGGCGAGCAGGTGTTTGTCGCCGATCTGCTTTTCACCGGTGACGCCGCGCCCGAGGGCGGACAATTCCTGTTCCCGGAAATGTTGGCCACGGTCGGCAATCGCCCGCTGGGAATGGAAGCCGCACAATTGATCGCCGTCGGGAATTGGGCGAAGGCCAAGTGGAATGCGCCCTCGATGCGCCTTGAAACCAACGGAATCCGCACCCAGCTTGACGCGCTCGTTGCCGCGGCCCTTTCATCGCATGAATTTTCAACGATCAGCGTGAATGGCGGAATGAAAAGCCTGCAATATCTTCTCGACAAGCCTATTGGGTATGATGGCCACGCTGACCTCTTCTGCCTGGATTTATACAAGTACTTCGACCTCGACCGCCTGGTCGCCATCGCTACGCCCACGCCAATTCACGAACACGATTTTGTGGAAGATGCGATAAAGACCGAGTAAGTCACAAGATTATCCAGTCTCAAACTTGGAGCCTGTTGTCATACGAGGTATGATTCCGGGCGAAATCTGGAGTGAAGTTTGGCGCGGTCAGGATAAAGATCGAACCACAGAGCTCACGGAGAGCCACAGAGAGTTCTTTCTGCGAACCTCTGTGTCCTCTGTGGTGTGATTTTTACTTCTAGATTCAGGGAGATTAATAAATGAGCACTGATCTTTCACGAAGGTACTTCATCAAGCGCGCGGCACAAGGCACAGCGGCGGGGCTGGCTCTTTCCTTGCCCCGCGCGGCAGTGGCGGCCAGCGACCGCGTTCGCGTGGGTGTGATCGGCCCGGGGCATCAGGGCCGGGGCGACACGAAGAATTTCGCAGGCCAGCCGGACGTTGAGGTAGTTGCCGTATGCGACGTTTATGAACCGAATTTGCCGCTGGCCGTGGACGCGGCGGGCGGCAAGGCCGATACCTACAAGGACTTTCGGCAGATTCTCGATCGCAAGGATATTGACGCCGTCCTGGTGGCCGCGCCCGACCACTGGCACGCCCTCCTGAGCGTTGAGGCTTGCAAGGCGGGCAAGGACGTTTACGTGGAGAAGCCCATGACGCACGACGTCCGCGAGGGCCAGGTGCTGGTGCAGGCAGCGCGCAAATACAATCGCGTCGTGCAGCTCGGCACGCAGCAGCGCTCGGGAATTCACTTCCAGAAGGCCGTGGAGATTGTTCAGAGCGGCATGCTCGGCAAGGTGAGCTTCGTGCGCACCTGGAATTACGGCAACATGTATCCCGACGGCATTGGCCATCCCGCCGACTCCGATCCGCCCGCCGGGCTCGACTGGGACTTCTGGCTCGGCCCCGCGCCCAAAGTACAGTTCAACATGAGCCGCTGGGTAGGAATCGACCCCAAGGGCTGGTCGACGTTCCGCTATTTCTGGGATTACGCCGGCGGCATGATGACCGACTGGGGAGTTCACCTGATCGACATCGTGCAATGGGGGATGAACGTGCAGGGCCCACACGTGATTTCCAGCCTGGGCGGCAAGTACTACGACCAGGACAACACTGAAACGCCCGACACGCTCCAAGTGACCTATGAGTACGAGAATCCCAAGTTCGTTCTGGTTTATGAGCACCGGTGGAACAATGCCAATTCCATGTACGGCAAGGGCTACGGGATTGAATTCCACGGCACCGACGGGACCTTGTTCGTTGACCGAGGCGGATTCGAGTTGTTCCCCGAGAACCGCAAGCGTGACGGCAAATCCGCAGAGATGGCGCCGGCCATGAAGATGGCGTCCGTCAACAATTCCGGCTATGACCACGTGCGCAACTTCATCGACTGCATCAAGTTGCGCAAAAGGACAATCAGCGACGTCGAAATCGGCCACCGTTCAACCAGCGCGTGCTTATTGGGGAACGTTTCCTTCCGCAGCCAGAAGCGCCTGGTGTGGGACGTGGCCGCCGAACGCCTGGTCTCCGGCGGGCCTGAGGCGGAGCAGTACCTGTCGCGGGAATATCGCGCGCCATGGAAACTGTCGGTTTGAGATGGGAGGCCACCCCCGGGGTCGCCTGCGCCGGAATTTCAAAGTACACCGGTATCGAAGATTGACATCCCGCAGCGGATTCGTCATTCTCAATTCACCCTGAAATTTCAGGCTCAAGTGACGGTATGAGAAAAATCCAGATTTATGACACGACGCTCCGCGACGGAGCGCAAGGCGAGAATGTTTCCTTCTCGATGGAGGACAAGCTGAACGTGGCGCGCAAGCTCGACGCGCTGGGAGTGGACTACATCGAGGGCGGCTGGCCCGGCTCAAACGCCAAGGACGTGGCCTTTTTCGATCGCGCACGCAAGCTGAAATTGCGGCACGCCAAGCTGGCGGCGTTCGGCAGCACCTGTCACCCCCACCACACCGCCGCGCAGGACAAGAATTTGCAGGCTCTCATCGAAGCGCACACGCCGGTGGTGACGATCTTCGGCAAGACCTGGGACCTGCACGTCAAAGTGGCGTTGGGAATTTCATTGAAGGAAAACCTTGAGCTCATCCGCAGCTCCGTGGCCTTTCTAAAATCGCACGGCCGCGAGGTGATCTACGACGCCGAACACTTTTTTGACGGCTACAGGGCGAATTCCGAATATGCCCTGAGCACGATCCAAGCCGCTGAAGATGCGGGCGCGGATATCGTGGTGCTTTGCGACACGAACGGCGGCACGCTGCCCGCGGAGATCGGCGAGCGCTTCAAAGCCGCGGCCAAGGCGGCGAGGGGGCCACTGGGAATCCACACGCACAATGACTGCGAACTGGCCGTAGCCAATTCCCTCATCGCCCTGCAACTGGGCGCCGTGCAAGTGCAGGGAACCATTAACGGTTACGGCGAGCGCTGCGGCAACGCCAACCTCTGTTCAATCATCGCCAACCTCGAGCTCAAGCTGGGGATGCAGTCGATCGGGAAGAAAAACCTGAAGCGCCTCACCGAGGTTTCGCATTACGTCAGCGAGCTGGCCAACCTCCCGCATCGCAATGAGCTGGCCTTCGTGGGCAAGAGCGCGTTTGCGCACAAGGGCGGAATCCACGTGAGCGCGGTGATGAAGAATTCCGCCTCGTATGAGCATATCGATCCCGGCGCGGTTGGCAATGAGCGGCGCGTGCTGGTTTCCGAGCTTTCCGGCAAGAGCAACGTCATCTACAAGGCCGTGGAGCGCGGCCTGGGGCTTGACCCCTCATCGCCGGACGCCAAGGCCGTGGTGGAAAAGCTGAAGGAGATGGAGAACAACGGCTACCAGTTCGAGGGTGCGGAAGCGTCATTCGAAATGCTCTTCGACAAAATGGTCCATCACGCGCGCGAATTTTTCGAACTCGACGGTTTCCGGCTGATTACCGAGAAAAAAGGAGGGGAGGATTCCCACTCCGAAGCCGTTATCAAATTGCGTGTGGATGGCCAGGAGGAGCACACCGCGGCGGAAGGCGTGGGTCCGGTCAGCGCGCTTGACCGCGCGCTGCGCAAATCGCTCACCACGTTCTTCCCCTGCATCAAGGACATTCGCCTGACCGATTACAAGGTGCGCGTGCTCAATCCGCAGGGCGCCACAGACGCCAAGGTGCGCGTGCTGATCGAATCGAGCGACGGGCACGACACCTGGGGCACAGTGGGCGTTTCCGAAAACATCATCGAAGCCAGTTGGCAGGCCCTCGTGGATAGTATCACCTACAAGCTGAAGAAGGAGCTTGGGTACAAGAGGAAGTGAACGTATTGGGGTCATTGTGCTACCGGTCATCTTCCCAATTGCTGAAATGCGAATTCCGGCTGGCGCGTTTTGCCGACCGTGCGTGCAAATCGCAAAATGACCAAGTGACCAAATGGCGAAATTAAATAAATAGGGAGATCCCTTGAAGGCACTTGTAAAGAGCAAGAGCGCTCCGGGACTGTGGATGGAAGACGTTCCGAAGCCCAAAATCGGCATCAACGATGTGCTCATTCGCGTGCTGCGCGCGGGAATTTGCGGAACCGATCTGCACATTTATCAGTGGGACGATTGGGCGCAGAAGACCATTCCGGTTCCGTTGGTGATTGGGCATGAATTTGTCGGCGAAATCGCGGAAGTGGGCGCGAACGTCTCCGATTTTTTCCCCGGCGACATCGTGAGTGGGGAGGGCCACGTCACCTGCGGGCGATGCCGCAATTGTCTGGCAGGGCGGCGCCACTTATGCGCGCACACGCAGGGAGTGGGTGTGAATCGCCCTGGAGCGTTTGCGGAATACGTCGCGCTGCCCATGACCAACATCTGGCGGCACCATTCGGACGTGGACCTGGATATCGCCGCGATTTTCGATCCGTTTGGGAACGCAATGCACACGGCGCTGTCATTTCCGGTGCTGGGCGAAGACGTGTTGATCACCGGCGCGGGCCCGATCGGTCTGATGGCGGCGGCGGTGGTGCGCCACGCGGGCGCGCGGTACGTGGTGATTACCGACACGAATCCCTTCCGCCTGGAGCTTGCGAAAAAAATGGGCGTGACCGTGGCCCACGACATTCGCAAAGGCAGCCTGGCGGACGTGCAGAAGCAACTCGGCATGATGGAGGGGTTCGACGTGGGGCTGGAAATGTCCGGCAACAGCGATGCGCTGCGCGATATGCTCGCCAACATGAGTCATGGCGCGAAGATTGCGTTGCTGGGAATTCCCAAGCACGCCGCGGTGGTGGATTTGAATCCCATCATCTTCAAGCTGCTGACCATCAAGGGAATTTACGGCCGTGAGATGTACGAGACGTGGTACAAGATGACCATGATGCTGCAATGCGGGCTGGATATCCGCCCGATCATCACTCATCGCTTTCCGGCTGATGAATTTCAGAAGGGATTTGACGCGATGAGTTCGGGTGAGTGCGTTAAAGTCATTTTGAATTGGCAGGCGTAGCCCGGGCCTACAGTGGCATGGCCATCCTGGGCATGCACACGGGCAGGATGCCCGTGCCACAGCAGGGGCGGACGCCCGCAGTCCAGCAACAGCGAAAGGGCAAATCGTGAAAGAACGCAAAGCCATCAAAGATCGCTTCAAAGACAAAGTGGCGATCATCACCGGCGGATCATCGGGAATCGGCAAGGCGACGCTGGAAGAAATCTGCAAGGAAGGCGCCTCAGCGGTTTTTACCGGCACGCGCGACACCGGCCATGAAATCGCCATGCAGATGACCGCCGCGGGCTTCCAAGTTGCGTACTGCCAGGGCGATATGGCGAGCGAGAAGTTCTGCCAGAACGTGGTGGCGCTCACGCTCCAGAGATTCGGCAAGGTGAATTATCTTTTCAACAACGCATTTTCATTCACCTCCAAAGCACTGGAGGCCACCAGCGCGGATTGGGAGCGCATCTGGACGGTTGGCCCCGTAGCGTTTGCGCGCATGGGAACACTGGTGGCCGAGCCGATGCGCGGGCAGGGCGGGGGATCGATTGTAAACATGTCCAGCATCTCCGCCTTCATCGCCCAGCCGAATCGCTGGACTTACAACGCCGCGAAAGGCGCGGTGCATACTCTTACCAAGTGCATGGCGCTGGATCTGGCGTCCTACGGCATTCGCGTGAACAGCGTGAGCCCCGGCTGGATCTGGACGCGCGAAGTGGACAAGGCTGCGGCGGGCGATCGCGCCAAGTGGGAACCCGTGTGGGGCCAATACCACATGCTCGAGCGCTGCGGCGAGGCGGTGGAATGCGCCGGGCCCGTGCTCTTCCTCTTCAGTGACGATTCCTCATTCATCACCGGCTCTGACCTGCCCATCGACGGCGGCTACCAGAGCATCGGCCCGGAAGGCCTGGGCAAGACCAGCAAGTTTGCGGGAAGCGAATAAGATTTGGTGATTTGGTCATTTGGCCATTTCTTGAATTGGCCACTCAGTCCTCTGGATATTTTGATTTGGATGACTCCAGCGCACGTTGAGAAAATGGCAAAATGACGAAATCACCAAATGGCAAAATGCTGCAAATGGCCAAATCACCAAATCATCAAATGGCCAATTGAAAACGGAGTTTTCATGACCTTCGAAATTCAAATTCTCAAGATGGGCCAGTGCGAGGTTCCTGGCCCGGAAGTGTATTGGATGAGCGCCTGGGACACGTGGGAAACTCTGCACTTCTGGATGGTGGTGGTCCGCGGTGGAGGGAAGACCCTTATTATTAACACCGGCCCGCCGGCCGACCTCACCGACCTAAACGCAGCGTGGAAGAAGGCCATCGATGCGCGCTCGCAGATGGCGCGAAAGGACTCTGAGCGGCCGGAGAACGCGCTGAAGCAGTTGGGAATCAAGCCCTCGCAAGTCGATTACGTCCTCATCACGCCGCTGCAAGCCTACGCCACGGGCAACATTCCGCTCTTCACCAATGCCCAGATCTGCATCTCCAAGCGTGGCTGGATTGAGGATTTTCACGCGCCGAAGTACGAAATGCACATTCCGCGCAAGCTGCGAATCCCCGACGAAACGCTAAGGTATCTGGAAATCGACGCCCCGGAGAAATTGCGCCTGCTCGAAGACGAGGACGAGGTGATACCTGGAATTCGGGCGTTCTGGACGGGGTGCCACCACCGCTCTTCCATGGCCTATTCTATTACTACCCGCCCTGGAAAGATTGTAGTTTCGGATTGCCTCTTTAAATATCGGAACATTGAGGAGCACATTCCCCTGGGCATCATGGAAAGCCTGGAGGAGTGCATGCGCGCCTACCAGCGCATTCGCGAGGTGGGGGACTACCTGCTGCCCCTGTACGATCCGCTCGTTCCCGAGCGGCTCAAGAAAATCTTGAAATCCAGCTAGGCGTTGGTCCAGCAGATGTTGCGACGCCCTACGGCGCGCGTGTTCGCTTATGAACCGAAGAGATTTTCTGGGTGTTTTGGGATCTGGCGCGGCCGCGCAAAGTGCGGCGCAGGAATCGCCCGCGGCGCTTCCCGATGATATTTACCCCGAGTTGGTCAAGAGCCTCGATGCGGGTTTGGAGAAGGCTCTCTTGCGCCAGGAACCGAGTGGGGGGTGGCTTGATCCTCACGCGATTCCCAGCGTCATCAGTTCCGCCGGCACACTTTCCGCCATGGCGGCTGCTTTCCTTGCGGCCGAGTCGCGTTATTACCGTCAGGCGGCGATCCTTGAGCGAATGGAGCGCGCCGCGGATTATCTTCTGCGCGTCCAGAACCCGGATGGAACCATCGATTCCTACGTTACGAACTTTGCTTCGCCCCCGGATACGGCATTTGTAGTGCAGGCGCTCGGCGCGGCTGCGGAAGTGTTGAAAACCCGCGGCGGCCCGGAGGCGCGAAGCGTGAACGACAAACTCGAAGCTTTTCTGCGCCGCGCCGGCGAAGCGCTGATCACCGGGGGCATTCACACTCCGAATCATCGCTGGGTTGTCTCAGCGGCTCTGGCGCGCTGCCATCATCTCTTTCCTGACCCACGCTATCTTGCACGGATCGAGCAGTGGCTGGCGGAGGGAATCGACCTGGACTCGGAGGGTCAATTCACCGAGCGCAGCACAGGCATTTACGACGAAGTGAGCGATCAAGCCTTTATCCTGATGGCCTGGCTGCTCGATCGCCCCGCGCTTTTTGATTCGCCTCGAAAGAATCTGGAAACGCTGCTCTATTTCCTGCACCCCAACGACGAGATCGCCACGGATATTTCCCGTCGCCAGGACCGCTTCACGGCGCTCTCCGTTTTCCACTACTACCGCTGCTACCGCTTTATGGCCTGACGCGACCAGAATGGACGGTTCGCGAGCGTCGCCGACTACATTGAACGCAACCACCTGCCGGAAATGGGCCACTACGTGATTGACTTCATGGAAATCCTCGAGCTTCGCAATCCGCTTCCGCCCCGTGAACCCGTTCCCACGGATTATGCGAAGCACTACGACCTGTCTTCGTTCGTTCACATTCGGCACGGGGATCTTAGCGCGACAATTCTGGGGGACAATTCCCGGTTCTTCTCCTTTCGCAATGGCGGCGCCGTAGTGGAAGCCGTGCGAGTGGCCACAGCCTATTTTGGAAAAGGCCAATTTTCAGAACCCCTCCGGCCGGCTGAGAACGGTTATCGCCTGGAGCAATCCCTGGATGGGTTCTATTACCAGCCGCTGGCGCCGGGGGACCGCGGCGCGGACGAGCATTGGCCGCTGACTTCCGGGACCTCGCGCGCTCGCAGTAATTTCTCGCATTTGAAATCGAGCGTGGAGATTCGCGAGGTTGATGGCGGATGCGAAATCGGCCTGAATGTTGAGGGCGTAAACCAATCCCCCGTGGCGGTCGAGATCACCCTCCGGCCGGGCGGGAAACTGACGGGTGACTTGCTGGCGCTCGATGCCGCTTCACCCAATATCTATCTTTGGGGCGAGGGGTTGGCAACGTATGATCTGGCGGGCAGCCGCGTGCAATTCGGTCCGGGTTTTCGCCAGCATGCCTGGACGCAGTTGCGCGGAGCGCAGCCGCGCCTGGGAGGCTTGACCGTCTACATGACCGGCTTCACACCGCTGAAGCAGACGTTCAGGTTCACAGCGGTTCCTTGATAATTCACGGAGGCATTTTCCATGAAGCTCACAACGGCATTTTTGACCGGGGCAATTATTTTGGCGGGTCTGGCGCTCAACGCGCAATCGCCGCAGCCGGTGTTTAACGGCCTGGGATTGGATCTTGGAAACCTGGCGCTGCTCTCACACGCGCAGACGCGTGAGATTACAGCCGAAAATCCCACAGGGGGAAAGGGAAAGGGCGGGATGGCGACGGAGGGAACGAACGCCAACGCCGCGCGCGACCTCGGGCAGGGTTGGAAAGTCTCGCCATCAATCGAAATCCCCGCCCATCAGACCGTCACTCTGGCCGAAATTTCCGGCCCCGGAGCAATCCAGCACATTCGCATGGCGCCGCGGGGCACGTGGCGGTTTTCCATTCTGCGCATGTATTGGGACGGCGAGGAGAATCCCTCTGTTGAAGTTCCCGTGGGAGACTTTTTCGCGAACGGCTGGGGAACCTACGCGCCCGTGAATTCGCTTCCCGTGTGCGTGAACCCCACGAACTCCTTCAACTCATTCTGGCAGATGCCGTTTCGCAAGTCGGCACGCATCACCATGCAGAACCTGGATGAAAAGCCGGTGCGGCTGACCTACCAGATTGATTACACGCTAACGGACGTTCCTGCGCATACGGGATATTTCCACGCGCAATTCCGGCGCGTCAATCCGCTGCCCTACAAGGCCGACTATGTGATTCTGGACGGAGTGAAGGGCTGGGGCCAATACGTGGGCACCTACCTGGCGTGGGGAACGCACAACAACGGCTGGTGGGGCGAAGGCGAAATCAAATTCTTCATCGATGGTGACGGCAAATTTCCCACGATGTGCGGCACAGGGACGGAGGATTATTTCTGCGGCGGATTCGGCTTCGAAAATCGCGCCACGCACCAATACCAGGAATACAACACGCCATACGCAGGGTTGGCGCAAGTCATTCGCCCCGACGGCCTCTGGAAATCGCAGCAGCGCTTCGGTCTCTATCGGTGGCACATTCTTGACCCGGTACGATTCCAGAAGGACCTGAAGGTAACGATTCAGGCGCTTGGCTGGCGGCCCGATGGGCGTTACCTGCCGCTTCAGGACGATATCGCCTCCGTAGCTTTTTGGTACCAGACGGAGCCGCACGCGCCATTTCCACCTTTGCCGGACAAGGATGCGTTGGAAGTGAATTAGCGGAAACTGGAAAGACGACCTTCAGGACTGAGGGGCTGTAACAGTTTCGCTTTTCACGGTCCGGTGGCTTTTCTCGCCAAGTGCCTTGGGCGGCGGTCCGGTGGATTTTCTAATGCGCAGCGACGATTTCAGAAGGACCTGCCGATTTCCAACCTTGGCGCCTTCTTCCCCTGCTCGAATCGCGCCCAGCGCCAATTCCACGGCGCGCCTGCCGATTTCATCCGTAGGCTGGGCGATGGCGGAAAGTGGAGGGTCGGAAACGGCCGCCCAGTCAAAGTCGTCGAAGCCGAGCACACTGACTTGTTCGGGGCAGGGAATTTTCAATTCCCTGAGCGCCTGCAAAATGCCCAGCGTCATGCGGTTGTTCAAGGCGAAGATGGCGGTGGGAGGGTCAGACGATTGCAATAGTGAAAGCCCGATTTCATATCCGCTTTCGATGTTCGATACGCCGTGTCGCAGGTGGTCGCCGAGAATCGGGATGTGGGCCTCTTCCATGGCATGTCTGAAACCTTCCACTCGATCCATGCTCGTGGAGTGCACGCCGCGGCCGGAAATCACCGCGATCTTGCGATGCCCCAACTCCAGCAGGTAGCGAGTGGCCTCGAACGACGCCGCAAAGTTGTCCGTTACCACGGAGAGAACTTCCGCGCGCATCGGAACGCAGTCCATGAAAACCAGCGGCGCATGATTGCCCACCATAACGTCGCGCGCCGCATAGGAATCGCACGGCGCCAGCAGAATGGCGTCCACGCGCTGAGTGTAGAGCGCGTTCAGGTGTTTTTGCTCGAGTTCCGCTTGCCCGTTGGAATTGCAGACGATGATTTCGTAGCCGTTCTTAATGGCTTCGTCTTCTACGCCCCGCATGACCTCCACAAAGAAAGGGTTGGTGATGTCCTGCAAAACCATTCCGATGATGTGGGTGCGGCCCAATCGCAAGCCCCGCGCGCCGGCGTGAGGCCGGAACCCCATGGCCTCAATGGCGCGCTGAACTCTCTCGGTCAACTCCGGGCTGACGATGCCTTTTTGATTGACCACGGCGGAAACAGTGGAGACAGAGACCCCAGCCAGCCTGGCGACATCACGCATCGTGTATGTATTCTGCTTCGGCATGCGAACAGTTCAGTCTACCAAAATTGTAACACGCCCGTGGGGGCGGATCGCGACAACGCGAATCATAGCGTTACGATTGTTGCGTGACAAGCACTTTCTTTTTAGAGGTCAGAAACGAATAAATCGCTGTCCAGAAAATACCTGACAAGACTATGCCCTTAATTTGGCCACTTGAGAGCACTTTTGGAGATCCGTCGGCGAGATCTTAAGCCTCGGAAGCCTGTGTCAAATTCATTCATATCATCGAACCGTTTCGAACCTTGATTTTATGCGCCTCCCAAAGGTTTCGCGCTTGCACGCAATATGGACTATGCCGGATTAAACATCTCCGGAGAATAAGCGGCAAGAATTCTCGATCCCTTGTAAAGACGATCCAATTCCCAAGCATCTTAACCGCACGTTGTCCACTTGAATGAGCTTTTGGGGTTGCTTTGCGTTCCGAGACACGTTGTATCGCCAAGAAAATACTAGTGTTACTTGAGTGTACAAGCAACTCCTGGGCACGCCAGGATGGTGGCTTCGACCTGTTGTTCGGCAATTTGCGCCCTAAGACATCCAGTTAGAGCTTGACGGCTATTTGGCCGACAAAATGTCGTGCAAAAATTCCTAAATTAGTACTTGACAAGCTCTTGCAACACTGTTTTAATCATCGCATCGTTTCGCGCACTAATTGGTTTGTCGATTGCAATTCCAAATTGACGCACACAATGGGAATGCGGGGGCGACTTGCTTAAGTAGTCAAAGTACCGCTAAGCGTCTGGTCAGAATATTGGGGTTTCAGCAGCAGTTTTGAAATCTCTGCTGGTTGCACGCCTTTGCGTTGGGTTTCGAACGAAAGAAAAGCCAAGGGAGGCTGAAGTGCGGCCGAGCGCGGTTGTGCCTTGGTGGGCGCTGCGCTCCGATGGGGTGGCAGCCTTCAAGTGTCGCAACTAAGACCACCTTTGGTCCCCATCCAGGCACCGAGCAAAGCATTGCCTGGGCGTCCTTAGGTGCAAGGGCTGCCCGCGAAGAACTGAGGCGCAGTTGTTGCGGCGATGGTTCTTGGTGTTTGGGATTTGTTCTATCTCGTCACCCTGCCGGTGAGTTAAAAGGGCGGCTTTTGTTCGTTCCCCAATTGAACAACGAGAGGAGATTCAGGATATGAGATTTTTGAGAAATCTATGCGTGATGTTGGCGCTGGTTTGCGCACTCCCCATGGCCGCGCTGGCGCAAACGATGGGCGGTTCGATTGATGGAACCGTGACTGACCCCAATGGCGCGGTCGTGCCGGGGGCGAAGGTAACGGCCACGAACGTGACAACCGGAGTCAAGGCCAACGCGCAAACGACGCAAGGCGGCTTGTACGCTTTTCCCTTGCTGCTGCCGGGTCCCTACACCATCACGGTCGAACAAACCGGGTTCAAAACCTACCTCCGCGAAGGTATTGAAGTTCGCCTCGCCGTCAGTGAAACCATCAACATAAAACTTGAATTGGGCACGGTTCAGCAACAGGTGGAAGTGAAAGGTGCGGCGCCGGTGCTGACCCTCGACACTCCTACCATCAGCACGAACATAACCCCCCAGCAGCTCGACACCATGCCGATCTGGTGGGGTGGCAGTATGCGCCTGGCGGATAACTTCCAGGGATACTTGCCCAGCGCGAAGTCCAACTCACAGTTCAGCATCAATGGCGGGGTAGGCCGGGCTATTGAATACATGATTGACGGCGGCAGCATCATCAGTCCCGAATCCGGTGGAACTGCCTTCTATTTCCCCGGTATGGAGCCTTACGCCGAAACCACCGTCATTACTTCCGGCCCTACGGCGGAATATGGCCGGTCAGGCGGCGGCTACGAATTATTCACGAGCAAGTCCGGAACCAATGTCGTACACGGTTCCATGTTCTTCAATTTTGAACGCCAGATATTTAACGCCAATTCCTGGTCAGGCAACCAGAACACGGCGGCCTCGAATTTTAATTGCTTCGGTGCGGTACAGACCTACGCCTGCAGGCCCAAGGTTCGCTACAACGATGAAGGCGGCTCGGCGGGCGGCCCCGTCTACATTCCTCACGTCTACGACGGGCGGAACCGAACGTTCTGGTTCTTCACCTATGAGGGTTATTGGCAGCCGGCTTCGGTCACAGAGCAAACTAATGAGACTGTACCCACGGCCGCGGAGATTCAAGGTAACTTCTCCGGGATATACGGGTCAACCGTCCCGAATATTTACGACCCCAACACCGCCGTGGCTGGTCTGCGCACGCCTTTTGGTTCGGCCGGCGCTTACAACATCATCCCAACAAGCCGCTTCAGCGCCATCTCCTCGAAATTCCTGCCCTACATTCCCGGTCCCGATTCGGGCAGTGGTGCCTCCCCCGAGGGCGACTTCTATTTCAACGAGACGTCGGTGATCACGGACAAGGATTGGTCCATCAAGGTCGATCATACCCTCGCTCAAAAACACCACTTCGCTTTCTTTTACACCCACAGGTATGAGCCGACCGACGTGACTGAGAATATGGCTGGCCCCCTCAGCGACGGGCTGGTAAACACCATCTCCCCGCACCAGTTCCGCGGAAGTTGGGACTGGGTTGCCACACCCCATGTTGTCCTCCACTCTTACTGGTCCGGCAGCTTCGACAACATAGAGTGGCACAACCCCCTCCAGAACGGCTACGGATGCAAGTTGGGCTTCACCGAAGATGCGTGCGGATCCAACCAGGACGCCACGCCGTACGTGATTTTCGAGGGAGGGGCCAACGTCTATACGACTTGGGGCATGAACCAAGGCAAAGTCGACAATGGCGGCCAAACCAATCGCATCCTGATGGAAGGGCAGAGCCTCACTTGGGCCCATAACAAGCACGAATTCAAGATGGGCTGGGAGATTCGCCGTTCCGCCACCTTTAACAACGACTGGTCCGGGACCAATGGGACCTACACTTTCTCCAATGCCCAGACCGCGGGAGCGGCAAGCGGAGCCCTAGCGAGTACAGGAGATTCATTTGCCAGCTTCCTGCTGGGTACACCTGGTTCTGCCAATCAAACCGTTCCCCCCCCTTATATGGCGAATATCCGGTATGCCTACACGGCGGGATATTTCCAGGACGCCTGGAAAATTTTGCCGAACTTAACTTTCAATCTTGGCATACGCTATGAGGTTCCCATCAATTGGCACTATGCGACCGGCGGGTACTCCTCGTTTAGTATTACGACTCCTAATCCTGCGGCTGATAACCTTCCGGGCGCCCTAATTTACATGGGCACTGGCGCTGGGCGTATCGGCACACTCCGCCCCTATCCCACCGACTTCAGTGACATCGGGCCCCGCACTGGCTTCGCCTGGCGGATAGACAACAATACGGTCCTTCGCGGGTCCTTTGGCCTTATCTATGAGGGTACCGGGAATGGCGATTGCGGGTGTACGGACGGTTTCGGCAACGGCAACTATTCCCAGGGAGGCGACGGCTTTGACTCGGCGCTCCTGGCGAACGGGACAGAATATACTTGGGATAAGACCGTGGACGGTATGCCGGGCGTTAATCCGCAGCCAGGCTATACAGCGGCTCAGCAGCTTCCCGGCGTCGACGACTTCAGTGCTGGAAGCAACGAGGGCAATCCCATGTATATGGGCCCGCATTTTGGCACTGCGCCACGCCTCTACGATATGAACATGACCATCCAGCGCCAATACAAGGGCTGGCTCTTCCAACTCGGCTATGTCGGCCAGCGGACACACCAAGCGGCGGGCTCGGACGAGCTCAATGTGCTGCCGCCCGCCGATCTCTCTCTGATGAACACGCCGACGGCTCTGTCGGGAACAACCCCGGGCGGGACAGCCTTCACGATCCCGGCCGGAACCAACCTGCTCAGTTGGACCTTTAACCCAAATGGCGTTGCCTCTTTAGCTAACGAAGGTCCGGAACTGAATGGACTAGGCTACTACGCTCCCTCGGGACTCAACAGCAATAACCCCACGTGCGCGGGATGGCAGATCTGTTGGACCACGGGCTGGGGAAGCCAGGCGACACTTTTCCAGGCTCTCCGTCCCTACCCACAGACGGGAGTTGTCAACGACAACAACGCCGGCGACGGCTGGGTTTCCTACGATTCTCTGCAATTCATCGTCGAGCATCGGTTCGGCGATCTGAACCTGGAGAGCAGCTACGTCCGGTCGAAAAACCTCAACATCGATGTGGGCTCGCAGATCTTTGGCTACTACCAGGGTACTCAGGCGAACCAGGATCCCACCAACCATGCTGACAACAAATCTTTCGCGAACAATGATGTCCCGAACATGATCAACTTCATGATGAGCTATAACCTACCGTTTGGCCGGGGGAAGAAGTTCCTTTCGGGCGCCAGGTCGTGGGAAGACAAACTCGTGGGCGGTTGGAACGTCGCGGGCGTGGGACAGTATCGCTCCGGCCTTCTGATCGAGATTACCAGCCCAACCAGCTACCTCACCACTTACATGGGCTGGGAAATAACCAAGGCGGACTTCACCGGCAATCCGATCAAGACCAACGTTGCGACAAACACGCTCAACCCTGACAACTATAATAGCCATTGGTTCAATTACTCTTCGAGTACTGCCGCTGTTACCGCAACTAACCCTCTCGGCGTTACAGGCAGCGCCTCCTTCGTTCAGGCGCCGATCGGGACCGAAGGCAATTCGTCAATCTACAACAATGAGTACCGGAACCCGTGGTTCCGCAACGAGAACATCTCGTTCAACAAGATGATCGGCATCTGGGGCGAAGGTAAAGTCAGCCTGCGGTACTCGCTCAGCATCAACAACTTCTTCAACCGGACCGACTTTGGCAGTGTTACCACCTCCCTCACCAGCGCCAACTTCGGACGGCCGACGGGTCCACAGGACGGCGCTCGCCAGATGTCCATGGGACTCCGGTTGTTCTTCTAATCCAATAGGATTCCGCGAGGGGTTGGAAAACAACCCCTCCGGTTTTCCTTCAATCCGTTTTTCAGAATGGCTGGAGGGGTTTAAGACCTGACCCCTCCTTTTTTTTCGCCTCCGGAATCTTGCCATCTTAATGCACCTTTGGCACACTCAGAGTTTATGCCACCCGAAAAGACGCGGCAGTCCCCCTGGACAAGTGATCTTGCGCTCCTGTCCTATTTGGCGATGACCACCGTCATCGTGCACGTGCTTGCCGGCGGACGCTACGGATTTCATCGTGACGAATTGGCTTCGCTCGAAGATGCACGTCACCTGGCTTGGGGGTACGTATGGCAACCGCCGGTTACCCCGCTCGTCGCGCGTTTATCACTGCAACTTTTCGGAACCTCATTACGCGGCTTTCGCTTCTTCGCCTCGCTCCCGGTGGCGGCCGCCTTGTTGCTAACCGGGCTCATGGCGCGTGAGTTGGGTGGAGGACGAGGCGCTCAGCTCCTCGCCGTTGTGGCGGCCATTCCGATTTCCCTGGTGTTCGGCGCACGGTTGCAATACAGCTCGTTCGATTACCTGTTCTGGACGCTCACTTCGTACTGCGTCCTTCGCCTGCTCAAATCGGATGACCCCCGTTGGTGGATGGCGATTGGTGGTGCCATCGGGTTTGGGATCATGGCGAAATACACGATTGTGGTTTACACGATCGGCCTCGCCGTGGGAATCGTGGCAACGAATGCCCGCCAGTACCTT
>JASHTZ010000650.1 GCA_030040295.1 Terriglobia bacterium
AGGGCTATTATGAAACCAACCGGGACTTCATTCCGAACGGCGGTCGCCTCGGCGCTGGTGATCGCTGTCATTCTGGGGATGAGTTCGGCCTTGCTGTGTCCCTTCATCTGCTCGGCACAGCACTACGGCGCGCGGCCCGAGGGCGGCCAGGCGGTTGTTTCGATAAGCGGGCACGACTGTTGTCTGGGTCACTCAGGGGGCAGTCGTGAGATTTCAAGTTCGCTTGCGCACTGTCACCACGCGGATGAATCCGCGGCATATCTTACGTCTGCGGGGGGGGCGGGGCTCCAGACTCACATTCTGCTCCGCGTTGGTGCAGTCTGCGATCTCCCTCCGCAGAACCCCCTGATTTCTCAGATAAAGCATTCGTGGTTATCTCCACCGGGGTACTACACATCCGGCAGAACCATCTGCCAAAAACTTTCCATCCTCCTGATCTAACCAAGTCCTGCCAAACGGATTCTGCCACTGAGGGCCACGTGTGACTGCCGTCAGGGCTGCTTCCCAGCGCGATGTGCTGAGTGGCCAAGCCCGTGCTGTCTCAAAAGCCAAACAGGAGGAATTCATGGCAAACAATCGACGCGATTTTTTTCGGAAAGCACTCTCAGGCGCAGGGGCTATGGCGGCGATCAAGGGTCCTCAATCCGCCCGCGGAGCCGCCGCCCCGCGCGGGCAAAGGAACAACCTGGCGCTCCATCCGCAGATGACGGGCGGGCAGGAAGTCGGTCTGTCCGGGGCCTACTTGCCCGTCCAGACGCCGGATTTGCCTGATCTAGCCTACACTCTGGACAATGGCGTGAAGGTGTTTCACCTCGTCGCCGAACCCGTAAAGAGGAAGATCCACCCCTACAAGACGCTCGACCTCTGGGGTTACAACGGGACCTCGCCGGGACCCACCATCCAGATCGTGCAGGGGGACCGCGTGCGGGTCATCTTCGACAACCATCTGCCCGAGCCGAGTTCGGTGCACTGGCACGGGTTCGAGATTCCCATCGACATGGACGGCGTGCCGGGAATGCCCGGGGGCAGCGTTCCGCCGGGCCAGCGCTTCGTTTTCGAGTTCACGCTGCACCAGGAGGGCACGTTTTTCTACCATCCCCACATGGCTATGCAGGAAATGATGGGCATGATAGGGGCTTTCATCATTCACCCCAACCAGCCTTATGAACCTCGCGCTGACAAGGACTTCGCAATCATTCTCCAGGAATATGCTTCGCTGCCCAATAACCCAATTCCCAACACGATGAGCATGGAGTTCAACTGGCTGACCTTCAACGGCAAGGCGGGGCCGGCGATCACGCCGCTCATTGTACGGCTGGGAGATCGCGTGCGGATCCGCCTGATCAATCTCGGCATGGACCACCACCCGATCCATTTGCACGGAAACACCTTCTCTGTGACCGGTACGGAAGGCGGCCGCGTGCCGCAGTCCGCATGGATTCCCGGAAACACGGTGCTGGTGGCGGTGGCACAAGCTCGAGATATTGAGTTCGACGCCAGCTATCCGGGTGACTGGATGCTGCACTGCCACCTGCCGCACCACATGATGAATCAGATGGCGTCCACGGTCGGCCCCATGACCCGATTGGGCAGAGGCATGCCCGCCGGGCTGGGCATGAAGGAAGGCATGGGAATGCTCCAGGGAGCTCCCGGAGCGCCCATGGGAGAAGATTACGGCCCTGGGCTGGGGAGAAGCTTGGGCGTCGGTTCGACGAACGACCAGGCCATGGGCAACACTCCTCTCTCGCCTGAGAAGGCCGAATCAAGCATGCAGAATATGCCCGGCATGAACATGAATTCCGACATCAGCCCGAATGCCGGGAGCGTTCCGGGGTTTCCTCAAGACGCCTACATGGAAAGTTCCATGATGGAAATGGATGATGCCGTTAAGAAACCGGAGAACTTGGGCCTTCCGCCGGGGTGGAGCGCTTTCATGCAAGGCATGATGACGCTGGTCCGAGTCCTTCCGCCGGACGAATACGAGAAGATGCAGAAAATGATTCAGCAGAACCGCTCATAGCCCGTTTTTAGCGCGCTAACCGGGTGGAAGCCGCCCCAGGCGTCGCCAACCAGTGCTGCTTTCTGGAGGATCGAATGATACGAATTTCATTACTTGCAACCATTTTTGTCTGCTGCGTAACCGTTGGGTTGGGTGCGCAAAATCCGACCGCGGCGCCGTCCAACCCGGAACCGCCAAAAGACCAGAAAGCCCCGAATTCCCCGACCCCTTCAACGATGCCGGGAATGGAGTTGCAACATCCGCAGAGTGAAGGCGATGGGAACCCGCAGACGCCAAGCCCCGCGGCCGACTTGCTCGATGAAGCCGGGAAACGAGCCCCCATGGAGCTGAAAGACTTCGAGGAGCTGGCCTTGGCGAACAATCCCACGCTGCAGCTCGCGAAAGACATTGCGCAACGGTCTGCGGCGCAGGCGCGCCAGGCGGGCCTGTACCCCAATCCTTCCGTAGGCTACGAAGGAGAGCAGATCCGGGGGGGCTCCTATGGCGGAGGCGAGCAGGGAGGATTCATCCAGCAGACCATTGTTCTGGGAGGCAAGCTGGGGCTTCGCCGGCGCGTGTTCGAGGCGCAGCAGCGCGAAGACGAAACGGGGATAGATGAACAGCGTGCCCGCGTGCTGGGCGACGTGGACCAGCGGTTCTACGCCGCGCTCGCCGCCCAGGAAATCGCCAAACTCCGCGGGCAACTTTTGGCGCTCGCTCGCGACGCCCAACAGACGGCACACCAGCTCGGGAATGTAGGCCAGGCGGATCTGCCGGATGTCTTGCAGGCCGAGGTGGAGGCGGAGCAAGCCGCCGTCGATTACACCACCGCTCAAATGAATTACCTGCAGGCTTTCGAAAGCCTCGCCGCCACTTCCGGCAACCCCGCCCTGGCGACTTGCCCCTTGCAGGGTGATCTTACGGCTTTGCCCCAAATCGACCCCCAGATCATCGAGGGCCTTCTGCGTGACAGCCCCTCCGTGAAGCGTGCGCAGCAAGGGGTGGCGGAAGCGGAGGCTAGGCTGCGCAGCGCCAAACGCGAATCCATTCCCGATCTTCAATTACGCGCGGGAGTGCAGCAGGATGGAGAGTTGCTGAACGACGGGGCAGTGCGGCCCACTTCCGTGGGCATCGTCAGCTTCGCCTCCGCCGGCATCGAGGTTCCGATCTTCAATCGCAATCAAGGCAATGTAGCAGCCGCCGGCGCGGAATTGGCGAGAGCGCGCGAAGAAGTCACTCGCGTGCAATTGTTGCTCCGGCGCACGGCCGTGCCGCTCTTCCGCAGTTATCTTGCGCAGCAAAATGAGGCAGCTCACTACCAGTCCGAGATGATTCCCAAAGCCCGCCGCGCTTACCAGCTCTACGCGAGCAACTACGGCCACATGGCCGCTGCCTACCCGCAAGTGCTGATTTCGCAGAGAACCTTGTTCCAATTGCAAGTCGGTTATCTGGAGGTGCTTGAACAAGCCTGGCAGAATGCCATCGCCTTGAAAAGATTTGTGCTCACCGATGGCCTTTCGGCCCCCATGCCTTCAGGGAGTTCGTCCACATCCCTGAATCTGCCGACCGGCGGGGGTTCCGGCGACTAGTGTAGTGCGCCGCAAATAATGCAACTTGTGGCGGCCGCTTTTTGAGCCCCAACGGGGCGATCTACCAAAGCCCAGGCCAACGGCCTGGGTCGTCGAAACCGCAACAACCCCCCGCCCTGAAGGGGGCGGAATACCTATTTCGCCCTTTCAGGGCTTGAATTCAGACCTTTGCCGCGCACTCTCAACCCAGGCCTTCGGCCTGGGCTTCGTTATTTCGCCCCGTTGGGGCTCAACATAAGTTGCAATCTATGTGGCGCACTACACCAGAAGTAGGGCGCAGGGAATTTCGCTAAGCAGCCTTCGCAAAACGCAATGCTACGGAGTTCATGCAATAGCGCAAGCCGGTGGGCCGAGGGCCGTCGTCAAACACGTGCCCCAGATGCGCTTCACACCGCCGGCATGAAACCGCGGTTCGCTCCATCCCCATGCTATCGTCGAGTGATTCGGCCACGTTTTCCTTGGCGATGGGCTGCCAGAAACTCGGCCAGCCTGTGCCGGATTCGAATTTCGTATCTGAACTGAATAACGCCGTGTCGCAGCAAATGCAGCGAAACACCCCTTTGTCATGGATGTTGAGATTTGCTCCCGTGAAGGGACGCTCTGTTCCGTCACGCCGGGTCACCTCAAACGCCGCAGGAGACAATAGCGCCTTCCACTCGGCGTCGGTCTTTTGGATCATGGGCACCACAACCACGCCCGTGCGCTCGCCCGCGTCGTTGAAGTCGACGATCTTCACCTGCTTCGGCGGTTTGGCGGCGGCCTCGATGGGACTGGAGTTCACTTGCTCATAACCCCAAATCGCCAGCCCAGCAAGAGCAGCGCCGGACGCCGAAAAGAACTGCCTGCGCCCAAAACCGCATTGCCCTTGAACGTCCTTGTAGTTCGTCTGCCCCATAATGCCTCCTTCATCCCGAACTAACCGAACGTAAATGCGAAAGCCTGCACGCCCGGGTCAAGAAATTCAATTTGGAACGTGCGATCTTCCACCTTGCCCTTCTGCCGGATCAATTGGTAAAGACGATATTCCTTCACGGTTCCATCGCCCTGAGCATCCACATCCGTTCCGCGATCATCGGCCGGTGCCGCGCCATCCAGTAATACCCTGAACCGAACAGGTTTGTTGCCCTTGGCCGGCCCCAACACCAGGTGCAAATCGCGCGCGTGGAATCGGAAAATAATTTTGCCCGGAGCAGCAACCAGCACGGCTCGTTCGTCGCTCACAATCCATTTTCCCGCCAACGCCCATTGGTTCACATCCAATCGGCCGGGAGAAGTGTAGAGCGTCGCGGAATCTTTCTTAAGGGCCTCCGGAGAAACGAAGTTTTGCCGCCGCTCATAACCGATGTAGGTTTCCGGCGACTGTATATCCTCGGTGTCCGCAGCCGCCTCCGCTCCCACTCCATTCACTTGGACTAGGGCTGTGACCGCCAAGGTTGTATTGCCTTCCTTCAACAACTGGCGAATGACCTGTTCAGACTTGTCATACTCTCCTTCACCAAAGTGGTGGTAGCGAATCTTTCCCTGCCGGTCGATAAAGTAGTGGGCGGGCCAATACTCGTTGTTAAAGGCCTTCCAGATCACGTAATTGCTGTCGATGGCAACGGGATAGGTTATTTTCAATTCGCGCACCGCCCGTGCGACGTTGGCCTGGTCCTTTTCAAAGGCAAACTCGGGCGTGTGAACCCCAATCACCACCAGGCCGTCACCCTTGTATTTCTCCGCCCAAGCCTCAATGTAGGGAATGGAGCGCAGGCAGTTGATGCAGGAGTAGGTCCAGAAATCGATCAGCACCACTTTGCCCTTTAACTCCTTCGGTCCGAGCGGCGGGGAATTCAGCCATGCCACCGCACCGTCCAGGCTCGGCATCGCTCCTTCCACGGGGAGTGCCTGGGCGTTCCTGGCCGCCATCATGGTCATCGAGGGCTGTGCTTGCGCCGCATCCGCACTCGTGCCGGAAGCCTTTTTCACCGGCAGCAAGCGGTCCACCAGGTTCTGCTCGACGCCCGAGGTGCTGGCTAAGGAAATGCGCGTCAGAACTCCCTGGTCCCATCCAAAGGCAATTGCGACAACGCCCAAAAGAACCGCCACTCCCAATCCGCGGCGAATCCAAGCTTCCACTCCCAACGAGCGCTTCATCAGCATAAACACCTTGTTTCCGGCGAGCAGCGCAACACCCATGGAGAGCGCCGCTCCCAACGCGAACGTCAACAATGAAAACGCGGTCTGCGCACTCGCCCCACGCACGGCGGCGCCCGTAAGAATAAGCCCCAGAATGGGGCCGGCGCAAGGAGCCCAAAGCAAGCCCGTCGCCACACCGAGCAAGAGGGACTGGCCAATGCTGGGCGCTGCCTCGGCTTTCCGCTGAACACGCTCGCCCAGCCGAACGAACGGCCGCGAAAGAGATTCGGCAATACGCGGGAAGATTAATGCAAGACCCATCGCCAGAAAAACCACGAGCGCGAGCGATCTTCCGATCTGGTTGGCGCGAACAATCCATGCGCCCGCCACGGTGGCCACGCTGGCCACTGCGGCAAAGGTGATCGCCATGCCCGCGAGAAGCGGCAGGCCACTCCTCCGGAAAGGTTGATCGGCACGCGAGAACACGAAAGGCAGAACCGGCAGAATACAGGGACTTACAATGGTCAGGATTCCGCCAACGAAAGCCAACAGATAGATCAGCATTGAGATCAAGCCTCGCCCGGATGCTACTCGTCCGGATGCCAGGTGGCACCCGGGCTTATTTTCAGTATACTGGTTCGCCTCTGAGTTCAAGTTCTTTTTGGGGTAAAGGGAATTACCAATTTGGAGTCGACTTAATCAAAATTTCGCTGCTGGAAAAGAACCAAAGCCAGACCATCACAGGAGGTGGATATGACCGTTACAATCGAGAAACCAGCACTCAGTTCGGCTGCGGCTAAGTTCCTGAAGAAAGAACACAGGATTCTGATCGATGGAAAGTGGGTGACGGCGCGGAGCGGCAAGACCTTTCCGGTGGAAGATCCCGCCACGGAAGAGATCATCGCTCACGTGCCTTCCGGCGACAAGGCGGACATC
>JASHTZ010000651.1 GCA_030040295.1 Terriglobia bacterium
CAGGGGGTTCCTACAGAATGTCGGCGCAGACGCTTACGCCAACCGAGGTGGGCTTCATCAGTCGAGAAGCGTTCCTACAGTTTTTGTGCGCGCATGGGGTTGTGGCCTTCCGACTGGTCCAATTGCTAAGCGACCGACTTGATTCGAGCTACTGTCAGCTCCGGTCAATGACGGTGGGCCGCTTTCGGAGGCAGGGACGCCAATCAGCCTCGGGACCTCCCAACTTCTGCTTCGACCACTAGCTTCCTTTCTTAGTGGTTTGCGCGTGTCGAGGAATTGATCGGGCGTCTTCGGGATTCTTTAAAGTCAGACGAGGGTTAGAACACCGCGCGCCCCGAGGCTCACAACGACGGCCAGGGCGAGGAGCGCAGTGGAAGCAGCGAGCGTCAGCCGCCAGCCGAGCTCGCGTACCATGGCGGCGAGTGTGGCCATGCAGGGAAGGTAGAAGGTCACGAAGAGCGTGAAGATCAGGATTTGCGCGGCGGTCATGGCGCCCAGAACGTGGGTCGTCCCGAGCGCCTGCATCAGCATCATCAGTGAAAGCTCTTTACGCAGCACGCCGAATATAAGCGTCAGACCGACGGAGGACGGCAATCCCAGCATAGCCGTCAGGGGCGAAAGCACGGCGTTGATGCCATGCTCCCAGCCGTAATATTCAACCAAGCTGAGCACCACGCTGCCCGCCACCAGCATGGGTGCAGCCACCAGCACGAATTCGCGCAGCCGCCACCAGGTTTTCAGCGCCACCACACGCGGAGCGGGAGGGCGATATGCAGGAACTTCCATGAGCATTCCCGGTGAAACCTCAGGCCACATCTGCGCCAGTAGATTCCCGGCCCCGGCCACCACCATAATGTTCAGCACGTAAATTCCCAGCGCGTAGTTGGCTCCCAGATAAAATCCCACAAGCGCGAAGATCACGGACATGCGCGCCGAGCACGGCACCAGAACGGCCAGAAACGCCGCGATGAAGCGGTCACGCCGGGTGGTAAGAAGGCGGGTGGCCATGACCGCCGGAACGCTGCAGCCATATCCCACCAGAATCGGCAAGGTGGCCGTACCGTGCAGCCCCAGGCGGTGCATGACCGCGTCCATCAGATATCCGGCACGTGCGAGATAGCCAAGGTCCTCCAGAATCGCCAGGCCCGCGAGGAATGGCAGCAGATAGGGCAGCACCATTGCCACTGCTCCCGCAGTGCCCAGCACGGCGCCTTTCACGCCTGCGAAAACCGCGGTCTGGGGATTCATGTGCCGCGCCAGTGCCGCCACCACCGTATCAAAGAGACTGAGGATGCGGTCCTCCCCAAGTTTTCCTGCGTCGAAAATCAACTGGAAGAATCCCAGAAAAACCGCGAGCAACACAACATATCCCCAAACCGGGTGCATCGCCACGCGGTCGATTTTTTCGCGCCAGTCCGCGCGTGGACGCGCCAGCCGCGTGACCCGCTCAAAAACCGAGAGGCAAGCCGCGTGGCGCGCCGCGGAAACGGCCGCGTCGGCGGGCAGTCCGAAGTGCGCCGCAATCGATTCCTGCGCCCATTCCACGTCTTCGGCAATTTCCGGCTGCTCGGTGCGAACTTGCAGCGGATCGCATTGCACCCACTGCATCGCATGAAAACGAGCGGTGGGGAAATTCCGCACCGGCGAAGCGTGAAGACTGATCGACAATTGCTCCGGCATCACCGGCAATGCTGTTAGCGCCAATTCCGCGCCGCGATTTCGTTCGTGGTCCGCGGCAACCGCAGGCGAAACGATCGCCCACGACCGCAAGTCCGCGTCGTGGCCAACCTTCACCGCGGGCGTTCCCATCGAACATCCTCCGCAAGAATGTCCGACTAAGCAGGTGTGGACGCGAAGCGGTGGCGTGAGATCTGGTTCAACGCCATATTGCGAATTCCAGCGGGTGTCCACTGCCTGTACCGGCGCAATTTTCGGCGCCGCCGCGGGCAATGGATCAGCGTGTGCGACGATCTTCTCCGCCAGCTCGCCCAACACTCGCTCCGCTTCGGGCGCATAGACAAAGGGTCGGGCTCGGCCTCCGCGCGCCGTGTATTGCCAAGCAGTTCTAAATGTTTCGATGGTGCCGCGGCCGCGCGACCCAATCGCCTGGACAACCGGCACGCCCAGTGCCATGTGCAGATCGTGCGCGTCAATCGTCATTCCCTTTCGCGACGCTTCATCCATCATGTTCAGGCAGATGACCAGTGGGGATTCCAGGTCAAGCAATTCAAGCGTCAATTCCAGGCTGCGGGCCAACTGCGAGGCGTCCACGACGTTGACGATGACGTCCCAATCGTCCTTCAGCAAGAAATCGCGGGTGACTTTCTCCACCGGCGTGCACGACGCCAGCGAATAAATGCCCGGTAGGTCGACCAGGTCGAGCACCTCGCCGTCCACGCGTGCCTGTCCGTGAGTGTATTCCACGGTGGTGCCGGCAAAATTCGAGGTAAGCGATCGGTAGCCTGCCACCGCATTGAACAGCGTGCTTTTGCCCGAATTGGGTTGCCCGACCAGTGCGATTTTCACGACAAGATTTCGACTCGAACTTTTTCCGCCAGTTGCTTGCCAATGGCCACATGCGAGCCCTGATTGTCAACCATCACGGGTCCGCCAAACGGAGCTCGGCGCAGCACGCGAACGCGGTCACCGGTTTGAATCCCCATCTGACTGAATGAGCGGCGAACCTGCCAGCCTCCCGTGATCAACAGGATCCTCAAATCGGCGGAGTCTTCCGCTTCGTAAAGGCTGAGTGTCGGTGTTAAATCCGTGATGCCATGCATACACGAACAAATAGTGCAATTCGGGTTCCATCCGGAAGCAAATCTCTCAATAAGTCAAAACGCTTCGAACTCGCTCAGATCGCTCGCCGGACAATTCGACTAAATTGAGTCTGTGATTAACCGCGAGGGAGACAGGGTCGAAGCTTCGGGAGCGCGACTCGATGTCCAAGACACGGATGAAAGCGCTGACAAACTCTACTCTGGGGCGCCGAATCGCCTACAGAAATTGGGCCGCGCGCCTGTTGCGGAGGATCGTTCGAGCCGAATTGCTGGGCAGCTCAAGAAGCTACGCGGCTCGGGTGACAGGACCAGCTACGCTCTTCTTTCCCAAGTGGCGACGAATTGTCCGAGGATTGATCTTCAGCAGCTCCGCCGCCTGCAGGCGGTTATTGTGCGCATACTGCAGAACCTTCATTATTACCGCGTCATTAATTTGCCGCATTGAGGTCCCGAACGGGAATGTCAGCGTAAGGGTGGGCCTAACCTCAAGGGGAGTAACATCGTCATTCAAAGGAGTAACCGGCCTGTGGCCACCAGGGACTTCCCTGACGCCCACCGGACCGTTAAAATTCGTGAATGGCTTCATCGTGTCCTCCAAAAATCCTCTCGTTAGTTTTACACCGGCCTTCTTGTGTGCATTTTGGGTTCCATTCTCGGATGGCTGGAAATCTTTGAAATTCAGTAATCGGGGAAGGATTAGCGCGTCGGAAGCTTGGATTGAGGCTGTGAGCTATGGATATTGACAATACGCTGCCACCAGACGTTATATTGTCACATGTCCTTTCGAGTTATCCCAAGTCTGCGCATTTGAGTTGGTTCCTTTCTCGGACGGCTAGAATTCGTTGAGATTCAGAGGACGATGGCGGCCCTGCGAGTTGTTCCCCAAGATGGAGCCGCTGACCCGGTGCTTATCCCTCCCCTGCGGGACAGTCCGCCCGAATTCTCGCCACTTGCAAGCGACTAAGAATTCCAGACATTTTTGCCAAATTGGCAATAGAGATGCTGGGTAGAAGTGTGCACCACAGAAGGTAGGGGATGCATAAAACGGAGTATTACATGACTAATTGTCATTCCGGTCTCGATAAGTTCCTGCAATTCTTCGGCTCGTTGCGGTTCGGATTGTGGCTGCTCGGGCTACTGTCTACGGCCATGATCCTGGGGACTTTCATTCTCCAGCGGCCCATGGCCCAGGAAGGTCAAATCGAGCAGATTTACGCCCCGCAAGTGGTGAGCCTGCTAAATGCCCTGGGCCTGTTTGATGTCTTCCACACTTGGTGGTTCATTCTGCTCCTGGGCTTTTTGGGCGCAAACATTACCCTGGCCTCCATTGAACGCTTCCCGCAAGTGTGGCGCCTCTACGCGCGGCCCCATTTCCTCGCCGACGCCGCTTTCATTCGCGCTCTGCCTTTCCAGCGGGAAATCCCGCTTGGGCCGCACACTCCTCAGAAGGCCTTGGGCCTGGCTACGATCCAACTGGTCAGGAGCGGCTGCCCACCGCGGCGCGAAACTCTGCTCAAAGGAGCGCTCTACGTGGAAAAGCACCGGCTGGTGCGCCTTGCTCCCTACATTGTCCATTCCAGCCTGCTGATCATCTTCGCCGGAGCGATGATTGACTCCAAGCGCGGCTACAAAGGATTTGTTAGCCTGCGGGCGGGAACCAGCACCGACGTTATCGAACCACTGACAACTCCAGGAGCAAATCGCCGACTGGATTTCTCATTGCGTTGTGACGCCACGGGGATGGATGCATATTCGGACGGCTCTCCGCGCCAATACTGGAGCCAGCTTGCCGTATTGGAAAACGGCCGCGTGGTGGCGCAGAAAAGAATTTACGTGAATGACCCTCTCACCTACAAGGGTGTGCGGTTTTTCCAAGCCTCATACACCCCTTCGGGGATGCCCCGCAAGCTGGTGATGGAAGGGAGTTGGACGGAGAACGGAGTTGAGCACCGCCAGGTGCTGACGCTGGTTCCTGGCCAGCCGGTGCCCCTGGGCGATCAGGGCGCGGCGGTCGCGCTGATTGATTTCCTGCCCGACTTCGTCCTGCAGGGAAATGAAATCAGCAACCGCTCGATGGAGCCGCGCAATCCGGCAATTCACCTGCAAGTTGAGCGTCCCGGCATCGGCGTAAGCAATGCCTGGATCATGCCGAGATCAACCGAATTCACTCCACCCAACGATACCGGAGTCAGCTTCCGTATGGTGAGCGTTGAGATGGACGTGTCGACGGGCCTGCAAGTGGCGCACGAACCCGGGCAGTGGCTGATTTGGATCGGCTGCCTGCTCCTGACCGCCGGTTTGATGATGGCCTTGTACCTTTCCCATATTCGAATCTGGGGAATCGTGTCGGAAAACCGTAAAGGGCAGCCAGTATTGCTGCTGGGCGGGCAGCCCAGCAAATATCGTGAGAGTTTTGAGCAGAGATTCCACGAATTGAGCGGTGCGGTGGAATCCGCTCTGGCTACGGTGAGTGCCGCGAAGAAGGAAAACCAGCAAGCAGCGTAAGCGATTGAAATTCACCGGCGCGGAGACCCGCGGAGCAAAACGCCACAATGAGGAGAAATGAACCATGGAAAAAGCAATGACCCAGACGACGGAGCACGGCCGCCTGAGCGCGGCAAGCTGGACTTCGTTGATCGTCAGCGTAGGGTCGTTCACCCTGCTGGCGATTTCTGTTCCGCATTTGATTGGCGATGAAGGGTGGCTGTCCGGTGAAACGGCTGGTGAGAAATTCCTGTTCGTGGCGCTCATCGCCTACCTGGGCGCTTCGGTGTTGTACGGGACCTCAGTGGCCTGGCGCCAGACGGATTTGTACGAGCGCGCCAGGTGGTTCGCCTGCGGCGGATTGATGCTCCATACTGTGGCCATCCTCGCGCGCTGGTCGAGCTCCGGCCACGCGCCACTCTCCGACATTTATGAAATGGTGCTGGTTTTCTCCTGGGCGATAGTGGTTTTCAACACGGTGGCGGAATGGAAACTCAAGCTGCCCGCGCTCGGAGCCATCACGCTGCCCATCGCCGCGCTGGCGCTGATCCTGATGCAGGTTTTGCCGAATGAAATCCACCCGCTTGTGCCGGCGCTGCAATCCACGTGGCTGCAGATTCATGTAACGCTGGCCATGCTCAGCTACGCGGGCTTTACGATTTCGTTTGCACTGGCGCTTCTGTACCTGATCAAGGACGGTGTGGCGCCCCAGTCCTTCCTGGGCTGGTGCTCGGCACTGGTGATTGGTGTATACGGAACCATCGTCGCCACATCCGTGAATGGCAGCATGGCGCTCTTGCTGGCCGCCTGGGACCCGGCCGCGCGGGCGAAGGTCATGGTCGGCCCGCGGCAACCCCTGATGGTGCCACTGGATTCGCTGGGCTGGCCGTTTGTCATCGTCCTGGTGCTCGCCCTGGGTAGCTTGATTTTGAACCTCGCAATGCGCTTCTCCGATTTCCCCAAGCGCTGGGAGCATTTTGCCAAGGGCTCGTTTCTGGCGACCCTTGCCACCCAAGTGGCGGCGATGGCTCTGTTGCTCGTGAAGGTGAATAACGGCCCTTATTACCTGCCCCAATACTCTGAGGGCTTTGAAGTGCGGCTGGCCAACAGCCCCTTCCTGCTCGCAGGAGTGGCGACGGCATGGATCGCATCATTCGCCGGACTGGTGCTGGATTGGAAATATAATTCCATCTCCGCCTACCTGCCCAGCCGCGACTCGCTGGATAATTTGATCTACAGGACCGTGGCGATTTCCTTCCCCCTGCTGACGTTCATGATTATCGCCGGCGCTTACTGGGCCAATCGCACCTGGGGAGCGTATTGGAGCTGGGATCCGAAGGAAGATTGGGCGCTCATCACTTGGCTGACCTATGCCGGATACCTCCACATGCGGCTCACGCGCGGCTGGCGGGGGCGCCGCTCCGCTTACTTTGCCATTCTGGGGTTCGGGATTGTGATGTTTACATTCTTCGGCGTCACCTACCTGCTGCCGGGATTGCATGCGTATGCTTGAGACACAATTGTCTTCATCCTGCCTCATAAGGCTTGGATCATGCTAAGCGATCTTTCAATCCAACGAAGTCGACCCGCAGCCTGCAATCAACGCTAACTACGGTCTATCATGAATACTTCGCGTCGCGCCGCGTGATCAGAATGCCTGAAATCCCGTACTGTCAAGCATCTATCAGTTGGGCTTTGCCCCTTTCTTCACAAGAGCGCATTCGTTGATCCCCGCCGAGTCACGATCCCGCCTTTGTTGAATTTCTGATCATGGGATGTTGTGATGTTCAACGGCTGAGCTCCCTGAATGAATTCAGGCCCTCAGCGTCGGATTAACGGAACCTAGTGAAAATCACTGCATAGAATTGCAACAGAGGCCCCGGATTCTGCCCATTTGTTCGCTTCTTCCACCGCACGGATAATTTGCTCTAACGCTCACGGTCCATTGCCCTTGCCCTCAATCTGGGATGCACCGCGTTAATGCCGAATATGGGCTCCCACCTGCCTTTAATCAGGTTGAAGTTCGAGTGGTCCGCTTCGCAGCAAGGTGGCGGAGCACAGCGAGGTGGCACATGGTTCTCATACTTGTTGTAGCAATGTTTGTTCTTTTCGTTGCGTTTGACTACTTCGTTGAGCAGCGGCTAGCGGATCGCGTCGCAGCCACGCCAATGGCACCGAAAGTTCTAGAACCTGCCCCAATCGCTGCCATGAACATCGTGGGTGGGTTCCAAACTCCCGCTAACCTTGCCTACCACATGGGTCATGCCTGGGCGTCGAAGGAGTCGCCCCGTCGCGTGCGCGTGGGCCTGGACGATTTCGCCGCTCGCCTGGTCGGTACGTTCGATCAAATCGATCTGCCGGCGCGTGGCCGCTGGCTGCGGCAGGGCGAGCGCGGCTGGACGATTGCCCGCGGGGATCATCGCTTCGAAATGGTCTCCCCCATTGAGGGCGAAGTCATCGACGTCAATCCCGAAATTCTGCGCGACCCGTCTTTGGCTCATCGCGACCCCTATGGCGCCGGCTGGCTCATGACCGTCAACGCTCCAGGCGTCGAGGGCAACATGAAGAATCTCCTCCACGGCCGATTGGCGGAGTGCTGGATGGAGGAATCCGCAAGCTCGCTCCACACACGCCTCAATCCCGGTTCGGAAGCGCGGCTTCAGGATGGAGGGCATGCCGTTGACGACATCCTGCAACTGGTTCCCGAACCAGAGTGGGAGAAATGCGTTCGAGAATTGCTGCTCTCGTAATGACGAGTGGATTTTAAGGAGCTTCGTTCGAAGGAGGATCACCATGGTTGCAATCTTCGTAGCCTTCATGTTCGTGAGCTTGATTCTGGTCGACCTGAGCATCGCAGAATGGAATGCCTGGCGCATCGCGCAATCCCAGCGCCAAATT
The DNA here is from genome assembly GCA_030040295.1 of Terriglobia bacterium. GTDB lineage: Bacteria > Acidobacteriota > Terriglobia > UBA7540 > UBA7540 > Bog-366. The sequence goes on from JASHTZ010000651.1 coordinate 8,163, forward strand.
CGCCACGCGGACCACGCTCCCGTTGGCGTGTGGCAAATTCCCGAAGGCGTCAGCCTCTCCACTGCCCACACTTGGTCCCGCGCTGATCGTGCGGCACGGTTGAAAGTAGGCGCCGATCCGTTTCTCGCATACGCAATCGGCCCCCTCCAGCGAATCGCCATGCCCAAGATCGGCAAACGGGTCGTTCCCGGAGAGGCCCTCTTCGCAATCGAACATAACGGCCGCCGCCTTCTTGTTCCCTCTACGGTCGCGGGCAAAGTCGTGGCGGTGAACCGGCTTGTGCAAAAGCATCCCACCCTGCTGAGTTCCGACCCGCTCCGCCACGGATGGGTCTGCCGCCTCAGCGTGGCTCCATCCACAGTGAGCCCGCGCCTCACGCGGTCGGGCGAACACGCCAGACAATGGCTGGAGACCGAATTCACCCGCCTCAGCGAATTCCTTGTACCCAGAATTCCTATCGCTTCGCCCCTGGGCGCAACCAGCCAGGACGGCGGACTTCCTGCCCCTGGCTGCTTGAGCGAACTCCCCAGATCGGTGTGGAAGGAATTCGCCGCGGAATTCCTGAGGTGGCGGTAAAGCTGCCCTTTTGTCGTTCCGCCGGGCGTTGCGCGAATTTCAGCACACGTCACGCCCGGTGCAACGTACACGCCCCAAACCTCAGACCAAAAGCCCGCTTCTTGGCACGATTTGTTCGAATTCTCGGCAAATGGCGTGCTCATACATTTATCGCGTTGGACTTTCTCAAAAACACTAAGTCCAACACGGCGTTCGATGGAGAGGTCTTGAAAATGAGCAAAGCGATTCTCGTTGATACAACCCGCTGCATCGGTTGTGGAGCTTGTGCTACCGCCTGCAAGGTTGTGAACAACCTTCCCCTTGGCGACCCGAGCGCTGCGCATGACCTGCCCGCCAAGCCCCTGAGCGATGACGACTTGGTTGCCTTCGCCCAAAGCCACGGTGAGGTGGGGGGGGAACTGTCGGCCGACATGCTGAATGTCGTGCAAACCCACGGCAGCGTGTTTGTACGCCGATTCTGCATGCATTGCCAGCAACCCACCTGTGCGTCCGTTTGCCCGGTGGGGGCGCTCAAGAAGACCGCAGCGGGGCCGGTCGCATATGATGCCAGCAAATGCATGGGCTGCCGGTATTGCATGATGGCATGCCCGTTCAGCATCCCTCGTTATGAGTGGAAGGCCCTGTTTCCCAAGGTGAAGAAGTGCACCATGTGCGCGCCTCGACAGGCGAAAGGTCAGCAGCCTGCCTGCACGCTGGTTTGCCCGGTGCAGGCCGGCATCTACGGCGAACGCGACGATCTGCTGAAAGAGGCCGAAAAGCGAATCCACGATGAGCCCACAAAATACTTCCACCGCGTTTACGGCAAGGAGGAGGTGGGAGGCACGTCAGTTCTCTACCTCTCCGCGGTCCCATTCGAACAACTTGGCCTGCCCGTAAACTTGCCGGACGAGCCGATGCCGCTGCTGACTTATCGCGTGCTTTCAGAGATCCCCACGTTGGTGCCTCTCGCCGGATTGTTGCTCGGCGGAATTTGGTGGATTACCAACCGGCGGGAAGAGGTTGCGAAAGCGGAAAACAAAACGGAGTAGACCAATGAGCTTCTCAAAACTTCCCAAAATCACGTTCTGGCGAGCCGTCCTGATGTTGATTCTGGCGGCAGGACTCTATTCCACGGTGTTGCGTTTTACCAAGGGGCTCGGTGCGGCCACAAACCTCTCGGATCAGTTTCCCTGGGGGTTGTGGATTGGCTTCGACGTCCTGTGCGGTGTAGGGCTGGCCGCCGGCGGGTTCACCCTTGCGGCAATCGTCTACATCTTTCACATTGAGCGATTCCACCCAATCCTGCGCCCCTCGATCCTGACCGCCTTCCTGGGTTATGCCCTGGTGGCCGTGGCATTGCTCTATGATCTGGGCAAACCCTACAACATTTGGCACCCCCTGGTTATGTGGAATCCACACTCCGTGATGTTTGAAGTAGCTTGGTGCGTGATGCTCTACCTGACGGTGCTGGCGCTGGAGTTTTCGCCCGCCGTCTTCGAACGCTTTCACATGCGCACGCCGCTGCGCATCATAAAGGCCGCGACGATTCCCCTGGTCATCACGGGAGTCATACTCTCGACCCTACACCAATCGTCGCTCGGCAGCCTATTCCTGATCGTGCCGGAAAAGCTGCACCCCTATTGGTACTCGCCGCTCCTCCCTTTGTTCTTCTTCATTTCTGCGGTGGCGGTGGGAATGGCAATGGTGATTTTCGAATCCAATTTGAGCTCGCGCGCCTTTGATCGGGAGATCGAGATGCCCCTACTGGAAGTGCTGGGGCGCGCAATGGCCGTGGTGCTGGCGTTTTACGGTTTGCTGAGGCTGGAAGACCTGTGGAGCCGTGGCGCGCTGGTGCATCTCATGGAACCTTCCATGGAAACGGTTTTGTTCGTTCTGGAAATCACTCTGGGACTATTGATTCCTCTGCCCATGCTTCTCTTCCGCAGAATTCGCGAGGACCGCGAGAGTCTGTTCGGCGTCGCCGTACTGGTCATCACGGGCTTCCTGCTCAACCGTCTGAACGTCTCCGTAACCGGGTTGGTGGCTTCTTCCGGCGTGCACTACTTCCCGCGCTGGACGGAGGTGGCCGTAACCCTTTCCATTGTGGGGGTGGGATTCCTGCTCTTCAGCCTGGGGGTGCGTTATCTCAACGTGATGGAACCCGTACGCGCGGCGCGCGTGCCGGAGGGAAATCGAACTCGCGCGACTGCCTAGTCAATCCCCGCTTGTTTCGGGAAGAGGCATGCCTCAGGAACCAAAGGATCGCGAATGACCAAGCTCACTCATAGCCTGGCGATCAAGCTCACGGCCTGCGCCGTAGGCGGCGTGGCGCTACTCCTTGGCCTTTACGGATATTGGAACCTGCGCCTCTGGAGGCAGTCGCAGCAGGAGATTATTTTCCAGAGCGCGGACCGCATCAACGACATTATCCGCCGCAGCATTCGCTACTCCATGCTGCGCAACGAGCGCGAAGAGGTCTTCCACATCATCAACACCATCGGGCACGAGGACGGCATCAGCCGGATTCGCATTTTCAACCAGCAGGGCCAGATCAGTTTCTCGACCGACAACCAGGAGGTCGGCCGCTTTGTCGACAAGAATACCGAAGCCTCCTACGCCTTCCACGCCCAGGCTCAGCCTCTCGTGCGGCCCTTAGTCAAACTTGCCCGGCCCGACCGCATGCGCATCTACACTGCGCCCGACGGGACGCGCGTGCTGGGATTGATCCGCCCCATTGAGAACGAACCGGATTGTTCAAACGCCGCCTGCCATGCCCACGCGGCCGGAAATCAGGTCCTCGGCGTACTGGACACCAGCCTGTCACTCGCGGCTATGGATCAGGCCGTTGCGCAACACCGGCGACGACTGGCAGCCTTCAGCGTCGCTTCGTTGCTGGCGGTCAGTCTGTTTTCTGCCTGCCTCATCTGGCTCACCGTTCATCGCCCTGTGCGCCGCCTCCGCGAGGGCACGCGCGCCGTGGCCGCCGGCAACCTCGATTATCAGCTTGCCGAATCCGGAAACGATGAGATCAGTGTGCTGGCCGCTTCCTTTAATCGCATGACGCACGCACTGAAGAAGGCACAGGAGGAAAACCGCCAGTGGACCGACTCCCTGGAACAGCGCGTCCAGCAAAAGACCAGCGAACTTGAAGGCGCTTATCGCATCCTCGCACAAACGGAGAAGATGGCCTCGCTCGGAAAGCTGGCTGCCGTGGTCGCCCACGAAATCAACAACCCTCTGGCCGGGATACTGACCTATAGCAAACTTGTCGCCCGCCTTGCCGACAAGGAATGGAACGGCAACGGCCGCGCCGAGGAAGCCAAAAGTTATTTACAAATCATCGAGTCCGAAAGCCGGCGTTGCGGCAGCATTGTGAAAAACCTGCTCACCTTCGCGCGCCAAACCCCCATCAACCCCCAGAAGAACGATCTAAACGCAATCATCGAGCGCTGCCTGCTGCTGGTGGGCCATCAGATGACGCTTCAGGAAATTGAATTGCAGAAAGTACTGGCGAATTCCCTTCCTCCTCTCTACTGCGACGCAGGACAACTCCAGCAGGCGCTCTTGGCGATTCTGATGAACGCCGTGGAAGCCATGCCCCTGGGCGGCCGCCTGCGCGTCGAAAGCTCCTTCGACGCTGTGCGTCACCTTGGCCGTGTGACAGTGCGCGACGACGGGCCGGGAATTCCCCCGGCGGTCATGCCGCATATCTTCGAGCCCTTCTTCACGACCAAGGAAGAGGGCAAAGGCACAGGTTTGGGCCTGGCCATCGCACTCGGCATCGTGCAGCAACACGGGGGAAACATCGAGGTGAATTCCTCGCTGCAGGAGGGTACCACGTTCACAATCATTCTGCCCGAGGAACCACCGGGAAGAATCGCTTCTGTTGCGTAAGGAAGTGGCTTATGAGCTCTAAGGGCAGCATTCTAATTGTCGACGACGAAAGTGTGGTGCGCGATTCTTTGGGCAAATGGCTCGAAGAGGAAGGTTACAGCGTGGAAACGGCCGCGAGCGCCCAGGAAGCGCTGCTCAAGCTTCCCCGCCAGCGCTGGGACCTGGCGCTTCTGGACATCAAGATGCCCGGCATGGACGGCCTGGAACTTCATCGTAAGCTCCGCGAGGTCGAACCCGACATGATCGTCATCATCATGACCGGCTACGCGGCTGTGGATACCGCAGTGCGCGCGCTCAAGGACGGCGCCTACGACTACATCATGAAGCCGTTTGATCCTGACGACCTTGCGCACCTGGTGGCGAAGGCCCTCGACCACCACCGCACGCGGGCGGAAAACGTGCGTCTGCGCAAAACCATCGAAGATGCTCAGGAAGTGGAACTGATCGGCAATAGCGCGCCCATGCGCCGCGTGCTGGAGAGCATCATCACCGTTGCGCCGAATGATACCAGCGTACTTATCTTCGGCGAAAGCGGCACGGGTAAGGAACTGGTGGCGCGGGCCATTCATAACGCCAGCCCGCGACGCTTCATGCCTATGGTCACCATCCACTGCGGTGCGCTGACGGAGACATTGCTGGAGAGCGAACTCTTCGGTCACGAGAAGGGCGCATTCACCGGCGCGCAATACCGCAAGAAAGGCAAGTTTGAAGTTGCCGAGGGCGGAACGGTCTTCATGGATGAGATTGCTGACATCAGCCTGAAGACCCAAACCGACCTGCTGCGCGTCCTTCAGGAAAAGGAGATCACACGCGTGGGCGGCAACCAGACGATCAAAGTCGATTTCCGCGCCATCGCCGCCACCAACCGCGACTTGGCGGAATTGGTGAAGCAAGGGACATTCCGTCCCGACCTCTACTACCGGCTGGACGTCTTCCGCATCGACCTTCCGCCGCTGCGCGAGCGCCCTGATGACATTCCGCTGCTCGCCGATCATTTCCTCCGCAAGTTTTCGCGCGCCATGAACAAGCAGTTCACCGGCATCAGCCCTGCCTCGCTCGAACTGCTGATGAAATACCCCTGGCCCGGCAACGTCCGTGAACTGGAAAATGCCATCGAGCGTGCTATGGTGATCGGGCATGAGCCGGAAATCCAGCCTGGCGATTTCCCCCTTCAGCTTTCCACACCGCCTGCGCGGGAAAGCAGTATGGTCCTTGAGGACGTTGAGCGCGCCCACATTCAGCGCGTACTGGAAGTCAGCGGCTGGAATCAGACCCGCGCCGCCAGAACCCTGGGCATCGACCGCGTCACGCTCCACAACAAGATCAAAAAGTACGGGTTCCGCAAAGCCGAACGAGTGGCGCAATGAGCCTCATCTCGCTGCTGCCGGTTGGGACGGTCCACCGTGCCCTGCTGGTACGGCTCGCTGAAGGCCTCGCGCAGCGCCTGTGCGCCGCTTGCAGCATTGAATCTGCAGGGTTCAGCGCGGAATTCGCTTTCAATCCCGCGCGAGGGCAATATCACTCGACAGAAATCCTGAGGAAGCTTCTCGATGGCCGCCCGACCGATTCCGCAAAAGTGCTGGCGGTCACGGAATTGGATCTCTACATTCCCGTCCTCACGTTTGTGTTTGGCGAGGCGCACCTCGAAAATGGCCTCGCCCTTGTCTCCACCCATCGCCTGCGGCAGGAATTCTATGGCCTGCCTCCCGAGCCCGCCCTACTCGCCGAACGCCTGCTGAAGGAATCCCTCCACGAACTGGGACACACTTACGGCCTGCGCCACTGCCTGAAGTATGAATGCGTAATGAGTTCGTCAAACGCCGTCGAGCGCATCGATCTGAAGGAGGCGGAATTCTGCCCCAAGTGCCGGGACGCCGTGGGTTTTGGCGGAAATCGGTAAGATTGGCTCTCCTTCTATCTATGCACTGTCGTGGGAGGCGAAGGTATTTTTTCCAATTTGATTGAGAGCCGGCCTCTTGCCATATTTCAACCGTAAGCTATTGGTAACCATGGATTTACCGTGGACTACAAGAGGGGGCGAAACTCAAAGCCGGAAAGACGTGACCTCTCGTTGTCACCGCTGCCGCCAGATGACCATATGAGGTCATTTGGTCCGTAACTCGCTGCCAAGCTGGACTTTCGAGGACTTCGCAAGGCGCCGCATCGCACGGGTTGTGTGTGGGATATGCGAGATACAGAAGGCGTCCGCTCAAAGGGAAGTGCTTTGAAGAGCCCAAACCCCAGGAGTGCGCTGCTTAGGCCGCCAGTGCCGATTCAGGCTTGCTCGCATCTTTTTGTAAATGGAAAATGGTCTGAATAACGCTGAGGAATTCCGAACGGTCCGGTCGGCGGGCAGCCTGCTTCAATTCGGTAAATGGGGTGTGGAGAATTTTGTTCACCAGACCCTGCGTCAGGGCCTCCAGCGCGCGTTCCTGCTCCGGCGTGAGCTCGCCAAACAAGTGGCGTGCGCGCTTCAATTCCGCTTGTCGAATCTCCTCGAAGCGGCGTCGCAATGAAACGATGGTGGGTACGACGTTAAGTTGCTCCTGGCGCTCGCGGAAGAGTTCAACTTCCTGGCATAAGATCCGGTCGGCCGCTTCCAGGGAATTCTGGCGTTCAAGCAGGTTCTGGTGGGCCACCTTTTCAAGCCCGTCAAGATTAACGAGCGTGCAGCCGGGCACTTCCCGCACCGCCGGGTCAACGTCGCGGGGCAGGGCGATATCGATCAGGAAGAGCGGCCGGCCATGGCGCTCCGCCATCAGTCGCTTCATATCGTCGCGAGTAATGATGAAGTGCGGGCAACCCGTGGAACTGATCACGATGTCAGCGTCGCGCATGGCGTGCCAGATTTCGCTGAAGTGGATGGCCAGACCGCGCAACTCCCGCGCCAGCGCCACAGCGTGCGCGTGCGTGCGATTGCTCACCAGCATCGCGGCTACACCTTTTGAGATCAAATGGCGCGCTGCAAGTTCGCCCATCCGGCCGGCGCCGATGATCATTACCGTCTTGGCCTGCAAGCCTCCGAACGCCCGCTCCGCCAATTCCACCGCGGCTGAGCTGACAGAGACATGCGCTTCTGCCACACAGGTTTCGGTGCGCACACGCTTGGCGGCGTTGAAGGCGCTCTGGAAAAGCGACTCCAGCGCGCTGCCGCACGTCTCCGCTTCCTTCGCCAACAGATAAGCTCGCTTGACCTGACCCAGAACCTGGGGCTCGCCGACAATCAGGGAATCCAAACCCGCCGCCACCCGGAACAGATGGCGCACCGCTTCTTCGCCGCGACGTTCGTAGAAGCAGTGCTCGTACTCATCGAAGCGCACCCTGTAATACTCCTCTGCAAAGCGGCGAAAGCCCCTCATCCCTTCCTGTTCCTCATACGCCTCCATAACGAATTCCACGCGATTGCATGTGGAGATGATGGCCGCTTCCTCAATTTCAGGCTCCGCCTGAAGTCGGCGTAGAGCTCCGGGAATGGCGCTCTCGCTCAGTGCGAACCTTTCGCGAAGTTCCAGGGGGGCCTTTTTGTGACTGATTCCCACCACCAGCAGATTCATGAGTCCGTGTCCTTCCCGAAGGTAATCTGGTCCGTTTCTTTCTGCTTCCGATGGTGGGAAAGGCAAGTGGAGTGCCAATCTCGGACCTAAGTGTCATGGGGCGGACGGACAATTTGACCTTGTGTCGAATTCAGTTGGCGTTTCAGGTTTTGCTGAGAAGCTATTCAAAACCCTCTGTATTTGGTTGACGCCACGATGAAGGGGTGCTTGATACTTCCACCGCAGTTCGCGGCATAGGGCCGATACCGCACCGGTCGGGGCTCCCCGGAGGGGAGCGAATTCAATAGCCGGCGGGGGTGAAACCCCCGGAAAGCGGCCCCACACCCCGCCTTCGGCGCCCCTCTCCCCGCACGCGGGGAGAGGGGATGGGGGAGAGGGGTTGCACGTTTTCCGGGGGCGCTGCCCCCGGCTATTCATATCGCGCCCCTGCGGGGCTAGAACTCAACGGGTTCCACAAGGTTTTGAAACAGCTTGGAGTCATTTCCCGCAACAGAGCCGGGGTCTAAGCGCGGCGCGCTAAGTTTCGTCGTATCTCAACCGTGTAAAAACTCAACAAATGCCCGTGTGTGGCATGCGGAATGCTTTCTCTAAGTTGGGGGAAATTGACAACGGACCTCACGTCCGCCAGTCCGATACGCCTTGTGTAGGAGGTACTAATCTCATGAAGCTCATTCGCATAGGGGTTCTTGCGATCTTCGCCGCCTTCGTGGGTTTGCCGTTAAGTCTCGGGAAACCCGAGTACGCAAAAAAAGAGAGTAAGCAGTGCACGTTTTGCCACCCTCCGGGAAAGATGAAGGAATTGACCGATGCGGGCAAGTACTACAAGGATCACAACCACTCGTTGGAAGGCTACAAAGCGCCTTCGGGCGGTTAAGTTGAAGGAATGAATTGCCGGGGCGGACGTAAGGAATCCCGCCCTGACGATTTAAATTTGAACTGAGGCGACCCCATTCTTTCGAAATAACCATTACGAGGTCCACAGGGGAAGCCGATTCGGCAAGCTACGATCAATGCGTGATTCACCCCAATTCGACGGTTCGCTGAGAGCCGGGTCCAACATCAAGCCGATGCAACGCGCGATGAATTGGAAGCAATTAGGACGCAAACTTTTCGCCCCTTGTGTCATTGTGGGGCTGGCGCTACTGTCCGTGGCCAATTCGGCGCGGCTACTTGCCGCCGAAGATTGCCTCGCCTGCCACGCGCCCGGAACCGGGATGGTGAATTCAAAGGGGCAACCCATCACGGTTAATGCCGCCTCGCTTGCGCACAGCGTACACAAAGATTTGGCCTGCGTGGATTGCCATGCCGGCGCCGCCCAAAGCGGCCACACGGCAAAAACCGCGTCGGCTTCCTGCATCACCTGCCATGACGACGTCCCGGCCAAACTCAGTTCCAGTGCGCATGCGATGTTGGGCGACCCGAAGGACAGCTCCACCTGCATCGCCTGCCACGGGATGCACGATGTGGTGAATCCCGCAACGCGAGGTCCGCAATTCTGCTCCGCCTGCCACACCACGGAAGTGAGCCAATACAATTCCAGCGTGCACGGCCTCGCCCGCGCCCATATGAATGGCGACGCCGCCACCTGCCAAAGCTGCCATGGCCCCGCGCACCAGGTGGTGGCCGCGAGTGAGGCAAAGTCACCCGTCAACAAGATAAATCTGCCGGAGACCTGCGGCCAATGCCATTCCAACCCTGCACTGGCGGCAAAATATCTTTTCGCGGTGGCCTTGCCGGTGGAGGCATACAAGCAGAGCGTTCATGGGCGTGCTATTCAGAAGGGGAACCTGAATGCCGCTTCCTGCAACGACTGCCACGGAGTACATGACATTCTCCCGGCGTCGGACCCGCAATCGAAGATCTGGAAGCAGAATGTCGCCACCACCTGCGCTCAGTGCCACAAGGATATCTATGATGTCTACCGAGCGAGCATTCACGGGCAAGCGGTGGCCGCAGGCGTGCTGGATGCCGCCACTTGCACGGATTGCCATGGCGAACATCGGATTCTGGCGCCGGGAAATCCCCAATCGCCCGTTTACCTGGCGAACGTTTCACAGGCCACCTGCTCTCGCTGCCACGCCAATACCATGTTGATGGCGCACTT